>CAZIXY010000284.1:0-4411 GCA_964543315.1 uncultured Desulfobacteraceae bacterium
ATGGCCTTTCGGATTTCCTGACGTGACTGATGGGCAGCTCTTTGTGTCACAATACAGGTGTTTATGATTACCGCATCAGCTCTCTCTCCACCGTCTGCCTGACGCCATCCTGCATGAGTAAACTTCTCTTTCAAATAAACAGACTCATACTGGTTTACCTTGCATCCTAAAGTTATGATCCTGAATTTCTTTGTCATTTTGCGGTACTAATCTGTTTGTACAACATCCATTCAGGTGTCGGCACATGTCCTCTGTTAAAAATACACATCCTTTTGCTTTTATAAACGAAGCTTTTCTTTGTGTCCACTCAACAGGGGGAACTTCAGTTTTTTGCTGCCCGCTGAATGCCGATAGCTAGCCCGTTCATCGCGGGCTTTAGAAGAGTGCTAGGCCGAGACTTGAACATTAACGGAGGCCATGGCGCTCTCTTTTCAAATTGCGCTTCCAGACTTCTGCCGAAAGAATCGAACGCCCCCATTTCCGCATAGGTTCGGCCCGGCGTAGATATTAACGAGCAAGGCCACGACAAAGAGTCCCTTCAGGGGCTGTATAAAGATAAAATCTTAGTCCTCATTAACATTCCATAAATACTCATCCCATGCGACTTTTGAAAAGAGATCCCCATGTCCTTATCTTACAACTATAAAGGCTAAGGCATGGGACTCTTCGAAAGGACACATCTTCCGGATCAAAACTCCTCTGCACTGTGCCGCGGCCCGAATCGCGGACTGCTTGCAACGACCTAATGGAATCAACTACCTTCATTTCCGGCAGACCGCAGGGAGGGCCGCTTAGCAACTCAGGAGTAGATGTGGCTTTGAGAAGAGTGCCGTGCCCAGCCTCCTAAAATGCATCCTCATACATGGTGGACTCGCCCGGCATATTGATGGCGGACAAGCCATGGCGATCCTTTACAAACATACTACCCTAACTAAAATTTAACAGTATTTTTCTGTTGACAAGCATTTTTTTATTATTCTATTATATTTCGCACTGTAGAGGTAATTTATAAATGGCTCAAAGCTCATATATTTCTGTCAAAGGCTATTTTGGTTTTTATTTTTTTGGGGAGGTGTGTGTCCACGGCCCTGACTAAATAGAACCATATTTTTATCAAGGCCGTGGACAGAGTCCACGGCCTTTTTTTTGTTCAAAATCTTCAAAGAGGGGGAACGGCAAATGTCTGTTTCAGAAAAAATGGTCAACGCTATAGAAAGAGCTTCATGGGTAAGGAAGATGTTTGAAGAGGGTGCTGTAAGGAAGCAAAAATACGGCGCTGAGAATGTCTTTGATTTCAGTTTGGGAAACCCGAACCTCGCCCCTCCTGCCAAGCTCAAAGAGATCCTTAATAAATTGCTATCGGAAGATACTCCGGGTGTGCACGGCTATATGCCGAATGCCGGATTCCTTCACACGAGGAAAGCGGTGGCGCAATACCTGACCGACCTAAACCACCATCTATTTGGGCCTGAGGATATAGTCATGACGGTTGGAGCGGCCGGGGCGCTCAATGTCCTTTTGAAGGCAATCCTCAATCCTGGGGATGAGGTTATTGTTCCGAAACCATATTTTATGGAATACAACTTTTACATCGACAATAATGACGGTATTCCAAAGGCCGTAAATACGCAACCCAATTTTTCGCTTGACATCAAGAGTATCGAAAATGCTGTCGGTCCAAAGACAAAAGCCGTCCTGATCAACAATCCCAATAATCCGACCGGCAAGGTATATTCTAAGGAAGAGCTGGATGAGCTGGGAAAAGTGTTGGACCTGATGAGCAGGAAATACGGCGAGACCATTTACCTGATATCCGACGAGCCTTACAGCAAGATCATATTTAATGGATCTGTCTGCCCGTCAATCTTTGATGCATACAAAGAAAGTATCCTGGTAACATCTTTTTCAAAAGACCTCTCGTTGGCCGGGGAGCGAATAGGATATATTGCCATAAACCCAATGATCTCTCAAAAAGATACGATTGCGGAATTGCTCAGCATGTGCAACAGGATTCTCGGTTATGTCAATGCACCGGCCCTCATGCAAAGGGCCATGCCTTTCTTATTGCACGATACCGTTGACGTCAGTCGTTATGAAAACAAGAGGAATATCCTCGCGAACGGTCTTCAAGAGGCGGGTTACGACTTTGAACTGCCGGACGGGACATTCTACCTTTTTCCCAAAAGCCCGATCCCGGATGACGTGGAATTTGTACATGCCTTGCAGGAAGAAAATATCCTGACAGTGCCTGGTTCGGCATTTGGTGGTCCGGGTTATTTCAGAATCGCTTACTGTGTGACGGACGACACAATTAAAAGGTCCCTTCCCGGATTTGCAAGGACCATAGAAAAATTTAAGTAATGGATGACAGAGGGAACATTTGTTCGCAATTTATCCATCAGATCCCTTTGTTATCCATCCTCCCCCAATGACACGTTCCCCTTTATAGCAGACAAGGGCCTGCCCGGGGGTGACGGCCCACTGCGGTTCATCAAATGCAAATTTTACCCTGTCGGTAGAAACGACCTCCAGCCGGCCGGGGGCGGCATTCTGTCGATAACGGATTTGGGCGTGTGTATGAGCCTTTTTTTGTGGAAGCTCTTTGTCGATCCAGTTAAACCCTTCCGCGTCAACCGTGCGTGAATAAAGATCCTCCTTCCTGCCCACTATGACTTCGTTTGTCTCCGGCCTGATTTCCATTACATAATATGGCCTGGATGAGGCAATACCGAGTCCATGCCTCTGTCCTATGGTATATCTGTAGACTCCCGCGTGTTCCCCGAGCACTTCACCTTCAACATTAACGATGTTGCCTTTTTTATTCGTGACGATCCCCGCGTATTTTTCAACAAACAGCCGATAGTCATTTTCCGGAACAAAACAGATCTCCTGACTCTCGGGTCTCCATTGAAGGGGCAGGTCCGTCCTGGAAGCCATTTCCTGCACTTCCCTTTTTGTCATATCCCCCAAAGGAAATAACGCACTCGAAAGACATTCCCGGCTGAGGCGATGAAGGAAATAGGATTGGTCCTTGCCTCTGTCTTTCCCCCTCCAGAGTTCCGGAGAGATGCCTCCGTCACATGTTTTCACCCTGACATAATGCCCTGTTGCTATATATTGAAAGCCTTTTTCCTTCGCATATCTGAGAAGGACCTCGAATTTTATCACCTCATTACATGTTATGCAGGGATTGGGTGTCAATCCCTTCAGATAGGCATCCACAAAAGGACCGATAATCTTGCGACCGAACACTTCGGTCAGGTCGATAATATTCAGGGTAATGTGAAGGAACTCGGCAATCCGCTCGCAGGTATCTATCCTGGACTTGTCTCCCGGGGCATAGGGAGTCATGACAAAATGGAGGCCGTAAACGTCCCAACCGGCATTTTTCAACAACATGGCGGCGACAGAACTGTCCACCCCCCCGCTGAGGGCCACCACTACTGATTCAGGGTTTTCTTTCATATATTCGACCGCAAAATCCTTTCTATTAAAGCATCATATCGTGTTGGAGCGTCCTATAATTTTCCTTCAATTTATTATCAAAACATTTGTAATAAAGATTAACAATTCCTGACAATATTGACAATTAAATCAATAAAATATATTTTGTTCTAAATTTATACGGGGGCGAGCCGCTTGCTGAAAGAATACCTCAAAAAGATCTCTAAAGTTGCCAAACAGGGAGATGCCAGAGAAGAGAGCTACTACTCCAATCTTCATGAACTCCTCAATCAGTATGCAGAATCCATCGGCAACAAAAAAATCCACATTACCACACTCCCAAAAAAGACCGAGGCCGGAAATCCTGATTTTAGGGTCTGGGACGGAAAACAGCATATTGTAGGTTATATCGAGGCCAAGGCCCCGAAAATTGAAAATCTTGACCATGTAGAAAATTCCCAGCAGCTAAAACGCTACAGGCACACCTTTCCCAACCTGATCCTGACCAATTTCTTTGAATTCCGGCTTTACCGGGAAGGGATCCTGATTGACAAGACCTTAATTGCCAGACCGTTTATTGCCCACCAGCTCAAAACGGTCCCGCCCGTAGAAAAAGAACCCGAATTCTTACAACTCCTTGAAAAATTCTTTTCGTTTTCCCTGCCCAAGGTTCACAATGCCAAAACCCTGGCAGTAGAACTTGCCAAACGGACCCGATTCCTGAGGGATGAAGTCGTTACACAGGAGTTAAAGGAAGCAGAGAAACACAGAAAAGGCTTTATCTTAGGCTTCTACGAGGCATTCAAGAAATACCTCATTAGAGGGCTTTCAAAAGAGGATTTTGCTGACCTGTATTCCCAGACTATCACCTACGGTCTCTTTGCCGCCCGAACCCGATCGAGTGACGGTTTTAACAGAAAATTGGCCTACGACCATATCCCACGAACAATAGGGATTTTGAGAGATG
>CAZIXY010000285.1:0-4409 GCA_964543315.1 uncultured Desulfobacteraceae bacterium
AGTTATTTCTTCAAATGTAGATCCCAGGGACGTAAAAGGTTTTGGTTTCGGCGGTATCGGTTTCGGCGGTATCGGTTTCGGCGGTATCGGTTTCGGTGGTATCGGTTTCGGTGGTATCGGTTTCGGTGGTTCCTGAGTCGGCCAATAATGCATTGAGCATCCGACTTTTGGATAATCTGGATCGTCTGCATCAGAGATAATCCACATATAAACACCGCCGGACGGGCATTTATACCTGTCAGCTATTTTCGGATTGTGGACATCGTGATCAGCAAAGTAGTGAAGCGCTTCATGTTCAATATTGTGCCTGTTAGCCGTACAATTGGCTGCTTTCGCCTTTTCCCTGTAAGATATATAATTGGGGATGGCTATAGAGGATAAAGCGCTTATGATCGCAATAACCACCATCACCTCCAGAAGGCTGAAGCCTGCAGAGGTATCGTTTTTTTGTATTTTCATTTTACCAACTCCGGAATAGGATTTTTCTTGCTTACCCTGATTTCCCTGAATCCATGCTGCTCCGGATTAGGGCAGCGCACTACGACATCATCTTCCAGGACTGTCACCTTATAAGGCTTTTTACTTAACGGACAGACTATGTCATTACCGGGCAATTCACCCTGTTGCAGCAGCCTGGATATATGCCACAGATTATTGATACACTGGTCTGTCTGCGCGTCTGTTGTATATGTCCCATGCCTGATAGGCTTCTCAGTCTCTGTGAAGGTGGAAATTAACTTAGGTGCCTGGAAGGCAATTACTGAAACACAG
Source organism: uncultured Desulfobacteraceae bacterium (assembly GCA_964543315.1). Lineage (GTDB taxonomy): Bacteria > Desulfobacterota > DSM-4660 > Desulfatiglandales > Desulfatiglandaceae > JAFDHL01. The sequence continues at coordinate 772 of CAZIXY010000285.1, forward strand.
GCAGCAAGAATAACCCATTGAAGAACTATCCACAGCATGCTTTTCCGTTTCTTTTTTTCTTCCCTGGCCTGGGTTTTGCTCTCCTTTTCGTCAATGCGTTGCTCTACGTCCTGGACCGCATCCCGGGCCGCCCTAAGGGCGGCACATCCGCTGCATATAAACGTTTCAGCCCCTTCACGTATGGCACATTGATCACAAAGCGGCTTTTTGCATTGTGAACATTGGGCTATTGCCTCTTTATCCGGATGGTATGCACATTTCATAGAACCCCTCCATTTATTTAATTTAAGTTTTTGCAATAAGAGGTTTTTTGAGGAGCCTGCTTACCCTTGCCAGGAACCTTCTGGGATCGACAGGTTTTACAAGGTAATCATCAGCTCCTGCATCAATTACTTCAACCTCGGAGTCTATTTCGTCCTTTGCCGTGAGCATTATTATAGGTATATAGCGTGTCTTCAGTTGGGATTTGAGCTTCTTTATGAGCATCATGCCGTCCATTTCAGGCATGTTATAATCAGTGATGATAAGTTCCGGCATTTTTTGTGTGGCAATCTTCAGGGCCTCAAAACCGTTTTCAGCGGCAAAGACCTGGTAATTTTCCGATTCCAAGGTCTTACAAAGAACCTTAAGGGTTACCTTGTTATCATCAGCCACTAAAACTTTGGGCTTTTCGCCGGTGAATGCCGGTAGTTCCTCGGGAACAAAGGCAGGTCGTTCCCCGGGTTGAAACTCTTCCTTCCCGATCATTTCCTGAGCAGGGGGCCTCGTAACAGGCGGCCGTACGACCTCCTGAGCATCAGGCCCTGCAACGGCCACCTGGGGTATCTCTCCGGTCTCAGCCCCGGCCCCGAGCTCAGGGGGAGCCACGCGAAAGACCTCATCAATACTGGTCAGTCCCTGCATGGCCTTCCTTACCCCGTCCATGGTCATGGTTTGAAAACCCTCTTTCCGTGCCGCGTTTTTTAGGGTGATATCCGTGACATTTGGTGTTATGAGCTTCTTCAGGGTCGGGGTTATCATAAGGATCTCGTACAGACCCATGCGGCCTGAATATCCAGTATGCTGGCAGACTTCGCACCCGGCCCCTTTCCAAAAGGTAGTTTCGCCGTCCCCCCCTAAATACGGGCGAAGTCTCTCAAGGACATCCGGGGTGAGTTCGTCACGCTCCTTGCACTCCTGACATATCCTTCTTACAAGCCTTTGGCCTACCACTGCTATAAGCGAAGCGGAGATAAGGAAGGCATCCACATCCAGGTCCAAAAGCCTTGTCACGGCGGATGCCGCATCGTTTGTATGAAGTGTTGAGAGCACTAAGTGCCCGGTCTGCGCAGCCTGGAAGGCGATGCCGGCGGTTTCGCTGTCCCTTATTTCTCCAACCATCACTATGTCCGGGTCTTGTCTCAGGATAGACCTTAGTCCTGCCGCAAAAGTTATACCGGCCTTGGGGTTTATGTGCACCTGGTTGATTCCCGATATGTCAAATTCAACGGGATCTTCAACCGTAATAATATTCACTTCCGGGACATTCAATTTATTCAGAAAGGCATAAAGCGTTGATGACTTACCGCTTCCGGTAGGTCCTGTAACAAGGATCATTCCCTGGGGCATACTTATGGCATTCACCACGTCCTTCAAATCATTATCGGAAAAGCCCAGGTCTTTGGGGGTCATATTTGCTGTTGCCGGATTCAGGATCCGGATGGTCACGGTCTCACCCTCCGAAGTTGGTATGGTGGAAACTCTCAGATCATAATTTTTTTTCCCGTATCTTACCTGGGCCTTGCCATCCTGCGGTTTTCTCCGGATGGAAATGTCCATATTGGAAATAATCTTGATCCTGGACACAAGGGATGCATGAACGTGCTTGTCCGTTTTCATTATCTCACGCATGATACCGTCCACACGGTAGCGGATGATGACTGAAGTTTTTTGTGGTTCAATATGTATGTCACTTGCCTTGAGCTTTATGGCCTCGGCAATTATGGCATTTGTGAACCGTACAACAGGGGGAAGCCCGGCAAGGTTCATAAGATCCTGATCTCGCCTCTCGTCCGGCTCAATCCGCTGGATAATTTCCATATCCTCACCAGCACCCGGCTCATAACCCAGATCCTGTTGAATGTCTCGTTTTGGATAGTATTTATCAATAGCCCACAATATGTCCCTTTCGGGGGCTACTGCGACATGTATTGGAATTCGGGTAACAAAGCGTAAATCATCTATAGCGCTTTGATCCAGAGGGTTGGCCATTGCAACAATGAGCCCTTTTTCTATTTTCTTGATTGGAATAAGCAGGTATTTTTGAGCCATCTCAGGAGGTACAAGTGAAAGGCACTCTTCAGGGATCTTTTTCTTTTCAAGACGAACATAGGGAAACTTTAGCTGGCTTGCCAGTGCATTGGCTACCTCAACGTCATCAACTACCCCCATATCTATGAGGACCTCGCCGATTTTCTTTTTCTGTATCTTCTGGATCTCCATGGCGTTGAACAGGGTCTTTGAGTCTATCAGGCCTGCCTGCACCAGGATCTCCCCTAACTTTGCGTGCTTTATAGAACGCTTTCCGGTTTCATTATTTTCAGTCATTTAATGGTCCCCTCAATTCAATCGCCTGTCACAGGTCATTCATCACCTGCCGCGCAAACACGATTTCGCCCTTCACGCTTGGCCTTGTAAAGGGCATCATCCGCCCGGCCAATAAGTGAGTCCACACTATCTTCCAATTCCAACCGTAAAGTTACTACCCCAAAGCTGGTGGTAATCCGGACTGATTTTGAGATATCGGGCAGCATGATCCTCATCTCCTCGACACTTTTGCGCATTCTTTCCGCAACTGTCCGGGCCTGAGAGTCAGTTGAACCCGGTAAACAAATAACAAACTCCTCCCCTCCATACCGTCCCACAAAATCATACGTTCTGGATGATTCTGTCAATTGACTGACAAACTTCTGAAGAACAAGGTCTCCAACCTGATGACCATGCCTGTCATTGACACCCTTGAAATGATCAATGTCCGCCAGTATGAGAGAAAGGGGCGAATTCTCCCGGAAGGATCTATTAATCTCCTGTTCCATTCTTTCCATAAATGCCCTTCTATTCAGCACTCCCGTCAAAGAGTCGGTGGAAGCCAGCCGTAGTATCCGGCGCTCCAGCTCAATAATCCTTTCACCTATCCTGACACGGTACTTCAATTCATCCTGGTTAAAAGGCTTGATTAAGTAGTCATCCGCCCCTGCTTCCAGGCCCGCAACAACGTCTTCTTTTTTTCCCTTTGACGTCAGAATGATGAAGTAGATGTATTCGGCCCTTTCTATTTCCCGGATCCTGCGGCACAGTTCAAGCCCATCCAGATCGGGCATCATCCAGTCCGAAATGACCAGGTTCGGTGCTTCCGGCTCCTGAAGCACTTCCCATGCCTCACGGCCGTTAGTGGTGATCACGATATCGTATCCCCACTTGCGCAGGAAAGTCTCTAACATACGCCTGGAAACCAGGTTATCCTCAGCAATCAGTACTTTCACTTTTAATCTCCAAAAACCAATTTCGTATTAGTTCAACTTCTTTTTTTGACAGGATTTACAGGCCTGTCTAAAGGTTTTTATCATGTGAGCTATTAATAAGTTTCTTAATTGCTTTGA
>CAZIXY010000286.1:0-4402 GCA_964543315.1 uncultured Desulfobacteraceae bacterium
TGAAAAAAGAGTCCCATGCCCTTCAAGATGCATACACTTTTGAACGTTACTAAAATATTAATAATTCCTTAGTTTTCCAAGAACAAGGGAACAATCTCAAACCGATTCACATCTACCAGTCCCATGTCTGTCAGCTTCAATTCAGGGATAACTGGAAGTGCGAGAAATGAGAGCGCCATAAAGGGCTCTTCAAGGGTGCATCCAAGGTCAGAGGCGGCTGTTTTTATTGTCTGTAGTTCTTTTACAAGTGTATTCAGAGGTTGCAGGGACATAAGCCCTGCTATTCCAAGAGGTACCTTAGCGGTAATCTTACCATCATTCCGGACAACAGCAAGGCCTCCGCCCATATCCCCGACGGTTTCCACAGCAGCCAATATTGCCGCATCACTTACACCGACAACAATGACGTTATGCGAATCATGGGCCACCGATGACGCTATTGCACCGTGTTTCAGACCGAAACCCTTGACCAGTCCCAGGCCAATGTTACCGCTGGCTATGTGCCTTTCCACAACACAGAGTTTCAGGATGTCCGACCGGATATCAGTTACGATCCAACCGCCATCTGCCTTTATCTTTTCATGGGACATGCGTGTTGTGATCTGACCCGGAATAATTTCAATAACTCTGGCCTTTCCTCCGGAATGGGGAATGCGGAAACTCTCTTGTGTCAGAGGACCCATATTCAGAGGTTTGGGTCGGCCGGAGGGCATTTGTATTTTTTTTAATGGAAAATCAATCAAATCCCCTTCGTTGACTATCCGACTACCAGCTTTATATACCGAATAGATTTCGAAGTCTTTCAGATCATTAAAAACCGCAAGGTCGGCACGGTATCCGGGAGCAATGGCGCCCCTGTCTTTCAAGCCGAAGTATTCGGCCGGGTTCAATGTGACCATCCGGATCGCCGTGGCGGGGTCGAGACCCAATTCCACTGCCTTTTTGAGCACAAAGTTCAAGTGGCCTCTCCGCTGGATCTCTTCTGCATTCAGGTCATCGGAAACAAAACAGAAACGACGGGAATTAGTGTCGTTAACAAGCGGGAGCAATTCCTCGAGATTTTTTGCAGATGTCCCTTCACGGATCATAAGCATCATTCCGCTTTCAAGCTTTTCAAGGCCTTCCGATAGAACAGTTGATTCGTGATCCGAACGAATCCCGGCAGCCAGATAGGCTTGAAGATCCCGACCCAGAAGCGAAGGGCAATGCCCATCCAGTATGCGGTCCTTGAAAACGGCTATTTTCTTCAGTACCTGATCATCACCCATAAGGACGCCTGGAAAATTCATCATTTCCGCCAATCCAAGGACGAGCGGCTCATTCTTAAGTTCCATGAGATCCGAGGCGGTCAGGTTGGCCCCTGAGGTTTCAAGGCATGTCGCGGGGACACATGAAGGAGCCATGAAATAGACATCGAAAGGTAGTGAACGGCTCTCTTCCAACATAAAACGGATCCCTTCAATTCCCATGACATTTGCTATCTCATGAGGATCTGCGACGATGGCCGTTGTTCCATGAACTATTAAGGCCGCGGCAAGTCCGGAGGGAACCAGCATGCTGCTTTCTATGTGAAGGTGCCCGTCTATGAGACCTGGAGCGATCCATTTACCCTCCAAATCGATTTCTTCCCTTCCACGATAATCAGCGCCAAGGCCCGCGATAACTCCTTCTGAGATGGCTATATCCCTTTCCCTTATATCCCCGGTAAAAACATTTACCACCCTGCCCTTCTTCAGCACAAGGTCGGCAGGAGACTCACCCTTCGCGACGGATATTCTTTTCTTAAGGCCATCGAACGTGCCCATCATACTTCAGAATCCTTTAGCGTATGACCCTGTCCGTAACAAACCATTCCTCCGTACGGTCAGACGTTGTATCAACGATTAGATGAACGATTTTCAGACCCGGATAAAGTTTTTTCAGGTCATCCAGGTCAACTGTTTCAAACTTCTTTACATTATTAGTATATGCCTGTTCCGTAAGCGCATTGGATTCGTAATTTTCTTTTGTCCTTTTGGCAATCCTCGCCAAAGATACTTCCTTTGGGCAATTTGTCTGCTGGATGACAAGTGTCATTCCGTATCGCGCCGCCACATCGGCTGCACGCCTCCTCAGGGACTGGGTTATAAAGGTTGCATCCAGTACAACGCCCTGACCTTTTCCCGCCAGCTCGTCGGCCATCCTGAACATTTCGTCATAGACAAGGGTTCTTTTGTTCATGTTTGAGGCAACCTTTTCGTCAAAAATGTCCTCATTTTTGAGCACCTCGAGCCGGATCAAATCCGACCGCAGGATCTTGTAGCCTTTAAGGGGTGCGATAACTTCCGTTGTTTCTGTTTTATAAGAAGCGGGAAGCCCGCACGCAATCAGCACCGTTTCAGGTTCCAATTCCTTTTTCATGAAATCCACAAAGGGTTCTTTCATAAAAACCTTCCTCCAGTTCTTATATTTTACATTTAGCCAGTTATCATTGAAGATACTATTTCAAGTATTTAATGACGAAAACAAATATACCGCTCTTTAAGGTTGTTTAGTTCACATTCACTACCCAATACAACTAATCAGGCTACAAGATATATGAATAGGCGAGCTGGAAATATTTTCCGGCCCTCTTAACCGCTTCATCTTTCTTACCCGCACTTATGTTATCATCATCTAACTGAAAGCTGTCCACCTTCCCGCGAACAAAAGCCCTGTAGCTCTTGTAAAAGGTGAGCAGTGAGTCTACATTAGTCTCTCGAGCGAGTTCTTTATAGAAGTTCCATAAGATAGCAGCATCCTCTTTCCCACCATGATATTCAAGGTCCATGAGAAGAAACGCGATATCTGCAACTGTGTCACTGTAACGAAAACGGTTGTTGAATTCAATACAATCAATGATGGAAAGGGGTTCGGTAAAACAGATGTGCTCCATGTGAAGGTCCCCGTGGCAATCCCGGATCCGTCCCTTATCTATCCTTGCCAAAAATAGATCTCTGTTTGAACTGTAGAAATCGTCCGTCCATTTCTTGAGCGCGTTGAATTTATTTTCCTGAATACTGATGCCAATATATTTCTCAACCTGCTCGAAATTTTCGTCCGTGTTGACCTTGAAGGTATCCGGTTCACCATACTTGTCTATCTCATGAGTTCGGAGCGCATCCATGTGGAAGCTTGAAAGCGCCCGGGCAATCATCTTCAAATGCTCTTTTGTAAGGCCACCAGACTCAAAGACCGATTTCATCAGTTTTTCATCAGGAATCCTTCTCATCTTTACCGCATACTCGACGACTTCACCCGAACCGCCTCCCAGAATATATTTTTTCCCGTCAGATCTGACAGGCAACACATCCAGGTATATGCCCTTTGAGAGCCTATTATTGAGTTTTACCTCCTGATGGCAAAAGTACCTCCTTTTTTCAAGTGTCGAGAAGTCCAAAAAACCGAAATTAACCGGCTTTTTAACCTTGTAAACAAACTCGTCCGCCACAAAGACAATGGAAATGTGGGTTTGAACTATGGAAACGCTATCTGTTTTGTCTGGAAGCGAGTCCGGATTTTGAAGATCCTCAATAATATTCATTGATGTGCCGTTTCCAACATTTCGTTTAATTTCGCCTCCCATTCATCTTCTGCCAGCACTTCGAATTTCATAACCTTATCTTTCATCGCGGGTCCAAATTCGCCCCAGCTTTTTGATTTTGCTTCCCTGGTACATATAGAAAACATCTTTCGCTTATAATCGGTATCTGAGCTGCCAATCAAATGGAGGCCCTTTGTTTCTACAACGTATAACTGCTCATAATCGCCCTTTTCTTCAGAATCTGTGGCTGTAAAGATGAAGTCAGGGTAGATTTTATATTTTCGCCAGCCCTGAATGGAGTAGTCACGCCTGGCCCGGTTCCTGTACCAGAAAAAAAGCCTTTTCTGCCCTTCAAGATACCAGGCAATCGCCTTTTCGGTTTCGTTGAACTCGTCTTCAGGCGCAAATTCAAAAAGGCTCAATTGCAGTTGCTGGCCATCCTTGCGATTCAGTGTTGTGGCGGCGGGTCTAACTTTGATCGATTTTGGAAAGGTAAAATCAAATTTTTCTCCGATAACTAAAAATCTCATTTGACCTGAAACAAGCAACTGCCGAAAGATGTCCTTGGCCATTCGGTCTTTTTCCAGTTCAAGTTGTTTTCGTAACTCTTCGATAATAAATACAAAATTGTTGGCAATCATGTCATGGTCATATTTTTCTGCCAGATGGATAAGCACTGTCTGCGAAAATTCATGAGCTACCCAGGGGTTTGGCACAATATCACAGATCTGGCGGGTCATAAAAACCGGATCAACACGAATGCCCCCTTCCTTCAGCTTTATCGCTTCTTTCTCCTCGATTACTTTTTTAATGTCCTCAGAAAGCGTGGCAATATGCTCA
>CAZIXY010000287.1:0-4386 GCA_964543315.1 uncultured Desulfobacteraceae bacterium
CCGCTAATCTGAGAAAAGGTCTTGAACCTATCAAAGCAAAAAGGAGGGCACTGGAATCAGATATCCAAAAGGTCAGGGAGATCATCGAAGAAGGCAACAACCGGGCCAGATCGATTGCCCGGGAGACTATGGCAGAGGTTAGGGAGGCTGTAAAGATATAGAAAGATGGATTACGAGGTTAAACTGGAAATATTTGAAGGCCCTCTGGACCTTTTATTGCATCTTATTCACAAAAATGAGGTGGATATATTCGACATACCTATATCTACCATTACAGATCAATACCTGGAATATCTGGATGTCATGAAGGCCCTCAATATCAATGTGGCGGGCGATTTCCTGGTAATGGCCTCCACACTCATTCATATAAAATCCAAAATGCTCCTTCCTGAACTGAATGATGAAGAAGAAGAGGACCCGCGTGAAGAGATTACTCGCCCTCTTCTGGAATATATGTCTTTCAAAGAGATCGCCGGAGAACTTTCGGAAAGGGAGGTCCTCGACAGAGATGTCTTTGCAAGAAAAATGTCTGATTATCTTCAATCGCAGATGGAGCAAGAAGGGCCCTTACTTGATGCCAACCTCTTTCAGTTGATGGATGCATTTAAACGGATAGTGGATCAGAGATTGCCGGGTGTTCAACTAAAACTTCAAATCGCCAAATGGTCTGTAAAGGAAAAGACAGAACTTATCATTTCCATCCTGAGACAAAAAAAAGATATGTTCTTCAACGAGCTTTTTAGTGAAGACAGAACCATTTCGGAGTTTATAGTTACCTTTCTGGCCCTTTTGGAAGTGATTCATATCGGTCTCGTACGGGTCTTTCAATCTCAATCCGAAGGTAAAATCAGATTAGTCGCCTGTTTCGATGAAGATGAAGGAAAAAACGATGCTTAACCCGGGGAAATGGTCATGAATATAAAGCTAAAATTGATTGTCGAGGCCTTCCTTTTTGCGGCGGACAGGCCGGTCAGCGCACAGGAAATACACGGCTGGTTGCCGGAAGAAAATCTTTCCGAAATCCGACAGGCCCTGGAAGGACTACGAGATGAATACGATTCCATGGAAAGGAGCTTTGCACTAAAAGAAATAGCAAAGGGCTACCAGTTCAGAACGAACTCCAGATATGCACCTTATGTCCTTCGTATGCTGAAAACTTCCCCTACCCGGTTATCGCGCGCTGCCCTTGAAACCTTGGCCATCATAGCTTATAAACAGCCGGTTCTTCGTCAAGAAATAGAACGCTTGAGGGCTGTGGACGTGGGAGGAATCCTGAGAACTCTCCTTGAAAAGGATCTGATCCGAATTATGGGTCGAAAGAGCCTCCCGGGCAGGCCCCTCATCTACGGGACCACCAGGAAATTTCTTGAAGTGTTTGACTTAAAGGATCTGGAATCACTACCCAAGCTGAAAGAGATTGAAACTTTGGGTTCAGATGAAGAGCCGCCGCCACAGGCATTTGATGACCCTAAGCCGATCGGTCAGCTGAAAGGGGAGGAAAAAACAACGAGTGATGAAAAGGAAGCCTCTGAAGGAAACGACCACGGCCCGCCCTCCCCTTGATAGACCTTTAAACAAAGATTCTGGGAGACAATTTCAGAGAGTCAACAGAATTATTGCCTCGGCAGGTCTGACGTCAAGACGTAATGCGGATAGCTGGATCAAATCCGGACGTGTTGCTGTAAACGGCCTGGTTGTAAAGGAACCGGGTGTAAAGGCTGTCTGGGGCGTTGATCGAATAGAGGTGGACGGCCGGGAAATTCCTGACCCGTCCCCGCGAATATATCTGATGCTCAATAAGCCTTTCGGGTATATCTGCTCTCTCAGTGATCCTCAAGGAAGGCCCCTTGTATCGGATATCCTGAAAGAGATTCCTCAAAGGGTCTATCCTGTCGGACGACTCGATTTTGACACACTGGGCCTGTTGCTTCTTACCGACGACGGGTTGTGGGCGCACCACCTGACACACCCCCGCTTTAAAGTCCCCCGCACATACAAGGTGACCGTGAAGGGAGGGATAACAGACCGGGCAATGAATCGCTTGCGGCAAGGTGTTCGGCTCCGGGACGTATTCACCGGTCCGGCCAAACTAAGCCCGGTTCGACTTGGGGAAAATCAGAGCGTCATCAGGATCACGATTGCCCAGGGTAAATCCCGGCAGGTGAGACGTATGTTGGAGGCCGTGGGCTACGAAGTGATTCACCTAATCAGGACCGGATTCGGCAACTTGGCACTGGGAGACTTGAAAATTGGCGAATACCGGCACCTTGAAACCCATGAAGTGGCTTCCCTGAAAAAACTGGCGGGCATGACATAAATTTTTATTTACACGACTCATAGTATATTGTATTTATAGCTTTGACTTTTTATCCCACTTAACGACTCAACTGTTCAACTACTCTACTAAAAGTCCGGGCGGTTAACTCAGCGGGAGAGTGCCATCCTCACACGGTGGAAGTCGGGGGTTCAAATCCCCCACCGCCCACCACTAAAATCAAAGGGATTTTGGTCATGATGACCAAAACCCCTTTTCTTGTTAATCCAAATTATTACGTTCTTATTCCCAGATGTCATCATCTCCCTTTTTCATATCAATATAGTCTACGCGCTCAATCCTCCCATGCGAAATGATGAAGGAACTCAAAATCCAGTTTACAATACTGATGACCAGGGCACCGAAAACTGCCGACCAGAAGCCATATACTTCAAACCCGGGTATAACCCCGGAAGCCATCTTTAGAAGGAGTGCGTTTATCACGAATGTGAAAAGTCCGAGGGAAAGTATATTGATAGGCAGGGTCAGAATAAGTAAAACCGGACGAAAAAAGACATTCAGGATGCCCAGAATTGCTGCCGTGAAAAAGGCACTAAAAAATCCGCTTACCCGTATTCCTTCAATAAGGTAAGATGCCACCGTAATGGCAGCAGTCAATATCAACCACTTTATAAGGATTCCCTTCATAGCGGGTATGTCAGATGGGCTGTGGGCGTGTCCTTTTATTTTTGGGTTTGCGCCGTACTCACTCCGGACTGGGTCTTTTGCGCTTCGATTTCTTTAAGCCTTTTCTCGTATTCCTTCTGTGCCAGCTCGTTTTCCTTTCTTATCTGCTCATTTCGAGCATCAATCTCGGCATTACGCGCTTCAATTTCCTTGAGTTTCTTTTCATATTCCTTCTGTAAGCGCTCATTCTCCTTCATAATTCTGGCGTTTTTTTCTCTTATCTTTGCATTGCGCTCCTCAACCTGCTGCAAAGTCTGCTGGTATTCTTCCCGAGACATTACCGTGCCTTCCCTGGAAACAACCTTTTTTGCCTCGGTTTTTGGAAACGCTCTCTCATAATCGCTCTGTATTTTGGCGTTTTCCTTTTTTCTCAGGGCGTTTCGTGATTCGACTTCTTGCTTTTCTTTTTCAAATTCTTCCTGCTCTTTCTCGGGATTTTGAATCACTCTCGGCTGTATAGCTTCATATCGTGCAATAGCTTCATCATCCAGGGTGTCACTAAAATGGACAACTCCATTTTCATCAACCCATCTGTAAAGTTCCCCGGAAGACGAAACACCAATTCCGATCCACAGGATGAAGAGGCAAACCGAAACGCCTGCCAGTATTCCTTTCATGAACACGCTCTCCTTTAAACAATGATCGTTTTATAAAAATTGGGATATTTTCATGTTAAAATGTTTAACTTATTAGAGTTATATTAAACAAACAGATAGAATGTCAAGGCAAACACGGCCCGTGCCAAGCTCATCGTTTTTCAACGAACGCGCTTATATTGTTTCGAGCCTTAACGCGAGCGTATGCTTATGGAACTAACACACCTGCGTCAAACCGTTTTTTACCGGTAAATGTCATTGTGTTGACCTGTGTTTTCATTTAAGTTAAAGACGATAAAGATCCTATTGAAAAAACCTCAATGAGAGACAAACACTATGGATGAACTGACCCAAAAGGCCGCGGCAATGATAAGTGAAGCGCAAAAGATACTGGTGTTTACAGGTGCCGGCTTGAGCACGGAGTCGGGTATTCCTGATTTTAGAAGCCCCGGCGGTGTATGGGACAAATATGACCCTTCGGATTTTTATTTTCAAAAGATCATATCCGATGAAAAGGCGCGGGAAAAATACTGGAAAATGAGTACGGAGTTCTATGGAACTATGAAGGATGCCGTTCCAAACCCGGCTCACCTGGCGATCAAGTCTCTGGAGGACAAGGGGAAACTCCTGGCTGTTGTCACACAGAATATAGACCACCTCCATCATAAGGCCGGGAATTCGCCGGATAAAATCATTGAACTCCACGGTACGGCATTTTCGGTTTCATGCTTAAGCTGTGGTAAAAAGTATGGCAGGTGCGGCCCAAAGAAATCGGTGCGCAGGAAAAAG
>CAZIXY010000288.1:0-4352 GCA_964543315.1 uncultured Desulfobacteraceae bacterium
CTATTTATGGCCTAATTTTTGTGCAAGATCGAGGTAATAGCTAACTCGAAGGGGAGCCCCCACAAATTAAGAGGGATAGGCGGGGCGTGGCAAAAATAAAAATTTTCCACTGAAAAGACCATTATTGGCACAGGATTGTTTGTACGGAGGCACCCACGATTTCATCACGAAGGATTTTTCCAAGTTTGGAATTTCATTTGATTTCATTGACGGTGATGATCCGGATTCCTGGAATGCCAAATTGCAAGCCAATACCAAAGCAATTTTTGTTGAAACAATGACCAATCCCATGCTCCAGGTCGGGGATCTCGAATCTGTTGTAAAATTTGCGAAAAACCATGGCATTATTTCACTCATAGACAACACCTTTGCGAGTCCGATCAATTTTCGACCGCCTGAATGGGGCTTTGATCTCTCGATTCACAGTTGCACAAAGTACCTCAACGGCCATAGCGATATTGTGGCAGGGGCCGTTATGGGCCCTTCCAATTTGATAGAGAAAGTAACACATAAGCTCAATTACTTTGGATGTTCTCTCGATCCCCATGCATGTTTCTTACTCCACCGCGGAATGAAAACGCTGGCAGTAAGAATGAAATATCAGAATGAAAGCACACTCAAAATCGCCCAATTTTTAGAGGGACACCCGACCGTAGAGAGGGTGAATTACCCGGGCCTCAAGAGCCATCCACAATACAAGCGAGCGTGCCTCCTGTTTGATGGGTTCAGCGGTATGTTGAGTTTTGAATTAAAAGGTGGTTTGGAAGCAACCGAGAAATTCATGGAAAACACGACACTGCCATTTGTTGCCCCAAGTCTTGGCGGCATAGAAACACTCATTACCCGGCTGGCAACGACTTCTCATTCAGGCCTTTCGTCTGAAGACCGAAAAGGCTTGGGGATAACCGACAGCCTGATCAGGGTATCCGTGGGCATAGAATCGAGTCAAGACCTTATAGGGGATTTCGATCAGGCCCTATCGGTTTCCGTTTCCAACCATTGACGGGCGGCCCTCTGCTGCCTGCATGTTGGGCATAAGGTCCACTGATCCTTAATCTCCACACCCGATGCAGGCGTCGGAATGGACGTTGAAAGGGGTGTCTGCTTTTCGCTTTTTCCTGTAATGAGTACTATTTTTTCAGTTCCTCCTTAACTCTCAGTATTAACTCTTCGGATATTTTTCCGTCAACAGGAATGCCGACCTTTTGCTGGAATGCCTTTATAGCCCTTTGAGTTTTCTTTCCCATGACTCCATCTGCAGGACCGGGCTTGTAGCCGAGTAACGCAAGTTTGGACTGGATTTCTTTGATAAAATCTTTTCGACTTTTGATAATTTTTTTAGCTGGCTCTTGTTTTTTGTAAGGCTTGAGCTTTGCTAATGTATCGATACGGAGATATTCGGCAGGTAAAGGATACCCATTCGCTTTGGCTAACCGAAACCATTTCAAGGCCTCATCATAATTTTTCTCAACACCCTCACCGGTGGCATACATCCTGCCCAAGAGGTACATGGCTATATCTTCTTCCTTATTAGCCGCGCTGATGAGCCATTGTTTCGCTTTGGCCGGGTTTTTTTCAACTCCGTACCCCAGCAGGATCCAGTGGCCCAGTACTCGCTGCGCAGGTGTGTAATCCTGTTCTGCGGAGGCCCTCATCCATTTGGCCGCTTCGGCCTTGTTTCTGCATACTTCCTGATCAATTGCACACAACAAAGCCAGCCTGAATTGGGCTTTTTTGTTCCCTAATAGGGCCGCTTTTCGATAATGCGCTGCAGCAGCGGGATTATCCAACTCGCGACGAGCCTTGTTCCCTGCCTCGTATGCTGACTCACCTTGCTCTGATTCTGCAGCGAAAGCATATCTTTGATAGTTGAGTTTTTTCTCATGGCCGGGCCATCTTGTTAAATAAATCGCCCCTGTCATGAGCAATACGCACCAGGTAAAAAGAAAGGATGTTATCAAAACGCGTTTCATAGTGTCACCTTTACTTTCCTCCTCCGCCCCCCGTATTGTGGACAATGTATGTGGCCCTTCCGTCGGGAGAAACTAAAAAATTGTGTGCATCGGCGACATGTAAATTGTATACCTTGACAGGCCCGCGCACCTGGGTCAGAGAAGCAACCTCCTCCATCCTTCCAGCATTCATTATGGAGTCCCCCTTTTGGAGGTATTTGACTTTTTTCCACCCTTCGGGAGTGAGGAAACGTTCTCCTCCTGTTACCTTCATTTTCTTGTTGATCACAAAATAGTGGTTGTTATCGAACAGGTACACTTCCGCCACACGACCGGTCTTTAACACATCGTTTCCGATATCATAGGTAATCAATACATCCCCGGGCGTGATATCCTCTATTCGCTTGAATCCTCCATCACCTGTTTTCACGAGCGTTTCGGCAGGGAAGCATCCGCTGGTCGTTCCTATAACCAACTCCGAATAAGCCGATTCAAGCACTATCATGTCGCTGTTTAAAGCATGAAGTGATTCATAGCACTGGCTTAATTGGGATCCATGTGTTTGATCTATCTGTGATTTGATGGAGTGAATTTGGTCTTTGGTTGACTCGATCAACTTCCTGAGATCATCAACCTCCAGCAATTTAAGATTGGATGGAAGTG
The DNA here is from genome assembly GCA_964543315.1 of uncultured Desulfobacteraceae bacterium. GTDB lineage: Bacteria > Desulfobacterota > DSM-4660 > Desulfatiglandales > Desulfatiglandaceae > JAFDHL01. Next base: position 2,616 of record CAZIXY010000288.1, read on the forward strand.
CTTTCGCCATTCCTATCAGGTGCTTCAGATGTTCTTTCAGATTTTTTATTTCTTCTTTTGGCAAAAAGCTGTTCGCGAGTATTGTTTTATAGGCCAGCACTATCGCCTTGGTTATATTAGCCGCAATCGGCTTACGATACGCATCAAAGAGTGCTCTGGCGCACGGTACTTGCATCAGATTGCTCAGGGTAGGCTCTGCAACCGCTCCCACAGATACAGGCCCCTGAATACCGCCGGGCTTCTCACCTTCCCAATCAATCGTAGTCTTATCTCCTTTAACACCGATCTTTGTTCCCCTTACCCCGCTAATAGAATTACTGGATTGAAAATAATTTGCTATTCTTTCCTTGTCGAAATTAAAAGCCCTTTCCATCTTAAGAATCAGTGTGCCCGCAAAACAGGTGATCCTGCGGAATGTTTTTTTTGCCCCACTGAAACGGGTTACGGTCTCCTCTCTTTCACGGATTATAGTACTGGAGAATTGCTTCACCCTCAGTAAGGCGCCGTCACGGAATTGCACATCAACCTCTCCCTCCATGGTCTGGATCCAGTCACTGTGGAACACCGGGTGCCATATCTTAACGTCTTTGAATTCCCTGCCTGAGAGCAGGATAACCTTGCCCTTAAAACTGATAATTTTACCGATTGGTTTTGAGGTATGGGCTTGGGATGCGAGAAAGAATATTCCCGTCAATGAAACCAGGAATAAAACGAGAGTTTTACGTCTAGGGCTCATGGTCGCCTCCGCAGAAAAGGCTTATGGGAATTGATATTTTTGCTAAATTTGAATTATCTTAGGTCATTGCAATAAGGCCACATGATTTGTCGATAATTTATATGCCCTCCGTTTTTCCGAGTCGTGATGCGGGACTCAATCATGTATCATTATCTGTAAAAGGAGAGCCTTGGCTTCATCGGATCTTGGGTCTATTTTCATAGCATTCCTGACAGCCTTTATGGCGTTTCGGGAATCACCATTGCTAAAAAACGCTCTTGCAAGACCAAGACTGGCATCGAGATTGAGGGGTGATAAAAGAAGTGTTTCCTTGTAAGCAGATATGGCCTCCGGGATGTTGCGGTCCGACAGAAATTTTGCACCAAAAAAGAGCAGTGTCTTTACAAGCTCTTTGTTTTTTGGGTCTATTTTTATCGCATTTTTAATAGCGTCCAGGGCATTCAGGGCCTCTCCGTTGGAAAAAAACGCCTTGGCGAGCCCGAAATAGGCATCAAAATTGCCGGGTGATAACTCAACAGCCTCTTTGAAAGCCGGGATGGCCTTAAGGACCTTTCCATTGGACAACAACTTTGTCCCAAAGGCTAACAGTGATTTGGTCAACTCCTTTACGGCGATTGCGGACCCAGGGTTTATCTTGAGAGCTTGTCTTATATAATTGATAGAAGCCTCGTAATCGCTCTCAGCAAAAGCGTAAAGCGAGGCACCAAAAAAGGCATCGAAAAGGTCACCGGCAATCACTTGTGATGTTTTCTTAGGGGCTAGATTGTAAGCTTTCTGCAAAGGTGAGATGGCATCGATCCATCTGTCAAGTTTGAGGTAGGACCGGCCGAGGTAGACATAGGCATCCAGATATTTCGGCCTGAGCTCGGTTGCTTTCACAAAATGCGTAACTGCCTGCTCATATTTCGCGTCATTATATAGTGCGAGCCCTTTTTCGAACTCATTATCGGCCGATGAACGTTTTTGCGTGCCGGCGCATGAAATGAGAAATAAAGCAGCAC
>CAZIXY010000289.1:0-4344 GCA_964543315.1 uncultured Desulfobacteraceae bacterium
ATGTAAGGAACTCGGACTACACAACCTATCGCCCCTTCCATCGTTTCGAGATTTTCAATTACCTTTTGACTCCTTGCAGCCAGGATACAGCGGCCTTCCCTGATTAGAGACTTCAGATTCCTCTCTGATTTGATCACATCCACATAAACTAACACAGCGGTTGCATCGATTTCTTTAGCAATCTCCCGAGCATGAGTAATCATCGACGAATTAATACACTCTATTAATTCATGAGGATTCCGCTGGTTACACTCTTGCATTGCTTCTAACCGTGTATCTGATTTCTTTGTCTAGCTGCCCTTCTGACCAATTCCTGAATATAAATAATGCCCCTGGTTTTCATAAGATGGACCAGGTCGTCATAATTTTCGTATGGAATCCATAGATAGAACCTTTTACTTCCATCTTTCAAGTCCATCTCCTCAATATCCAGTGGATATTTTGGATTCGATTTTTTCAGGTATTTGTTTATTGCTTCGACGATTATTTCACGAAGAGGTATTCCTCGTTGTTTTGCTGAACGTTCAAGTTCTCTATACTCGTTATTGTCAATTTCACCTTGATAAATTCTCGCATGAGTTTCTCTTGTGGGCATTTTTCTTTAACAATCATCAATTTTATTCCGAACGAATGGGGATTTTCTTGATCCGAGCTTGTGCAGCAGCCGACTTAGGAAGCTTCACGGTCAGGACACCATCTTTAAAAGAGGCGTCAACGTTATCTAATTCCACCTCACAGGGAAGGGAAAAACTTCTTTGAAAAGATCCATATGAACGCTCTAAGGTATAATAGCCTCTTCCCTTGTTCTCTTCCTGCTCCTTTTTCTCTCCGCGAATCGTGATCCTATTATCGGATACTGAAACATCAATGTTGCCCCTATCCACTCCGGGGAGTTCCGCAGTTATTCTAATCTCTTCATCGGTTTCATCCATATCCACACGTGGCCAATCAGTGCCTAATACATTCGCTGTCGATCCCCAGGTACTTTTTCCCTCAGTCAGGGGCCATCTGAAACTCCTGAAAAAATCCTCAAAAAGGCGATCCGTGGCCTTACGAAGCTCCAGGAAAGGATGCTCCCAGGCATCAGGCTGAAACTCGAAGTACCTGTCAACATGCACAGGCACATGCCCTTTTTTTCTTCTTTTGGGAATCAGGTCCTTCACCCTTTCCGAGAGTGTTTTCACCTCCTCTGTGAGTTCTTTTGTTGATTCACGTGTCTCTCTTCCAGCTCCTTTGAGCCTTTCTTTTACCTTATCGGAGAGCTCCGCCACCTCCTTTCTAAGGTTGTCAATAGCCCCTTTTATTTCCTTCCTTGCTTCATCTAGTTTCTCCTTTGCTTTCTCAGAAACAGTCATGATGTTATCCTCCTTTACCAACAAAATACTTCAGGTAATCCTTATTTTTGGTGAAAGGTGAATCCTCAGAGCAGCTTGGTGAATATGCCGCTCCGAGGATATCCATTTTACTAATTCTCTTAGGTTTTCTCCTTTTGGCTGAATTGTTGCTAAAATAATTCCTCATGAAAACCTTTGATGCTAGACTAAGCCTCCTCACTATGAACTCTTAACAGCTATCTTGCGAGGCGTTGCCGCTTCAATCTTTGGAAGCCTCAACCGAAGGACGCCGTCCTTCATCTCAGCATCTATTTTAGACTGATCAATGACCTGGGAAAGTGTGAACTGTCTGCGATATTTTCCCGTGCGATATTCTCTGATTACATCCACCTCGTCGGCTCCCTCTGGGGAATTCACCTCACCGTCAAGCGTAAGGACGTTCTCGTGGAGGTCGATGTTCAGGTCTCCGGCTTTCACGCCGGGCATATCGGCCAGAACGGAGATGTCTTTATCCGTTTCGAAGATATCCACTGCCGGCGTGAAGACCACACCCGGTCTCGTCTCTTCTGCAGGCGTGGTCACTTCCGCTTTCTCTTTTGCCTGAAGGGCTTTGCTTTCAGTATTTGCCATTTTGTATCCCTCCCTTCTTATTTAGATTATGATGCTTTGACTGTGATCTGCTTAGGTTTTGCTGCTTCGGCTTTGGGCAGCGTAACAGTGAGGACACCATCAGCACAGCGTGCCTCCACCTTGCCCGCATCTATCTCGGCAGGTAGACTGACAATCCGGCTGAATCTCCCTGCTTCCCTCTCCCTTCGATGATACTGCGCCTTTTCGTCTTCAATAGGGAGCTTCCTTTCACCTGCTATGGAAAGGTTGTCTCCCGTCACAGAGATTTCCAGCTCATCGGCCTTGAGACCGGGAAGCTCAGCACGAACGTAATAATTGTCCTTATCCTCGGTGACATTCATCAACGGAAACACACCGGCTGCGGGCTGCCCGAATAAGACGCTTGAAAGGCTGCCACTCAGCCAATCCATCTGCCTTCTCATACGCTCCATTTCTTCAAATGGACTTTTCCAGCCCCATGTGGGCCAATCAGTAGTTCTTCTCAGTAACATGATACATCCCTCCTCTCATTGTTGTTTGGTTTGGAGTTAAAAAGCCCTAAGAACAGCATCCTAAAATCCAGAACTTGCGACTTTGATCAACTACTTTTAGAGCTTTTCAGAATGTCCACCGATTGATGGTCTTTAAAAAATAAATAATCCACATTCTGAGTTTGTCAAGATGATCTGCAAAATTTTTCACATGAATATTAGAGGGGATTGTGCCGTTCTTGACAGGAAAAGAATTGTGATTATGTGATTATTTTCTAAAGAAATTTGAATGCCAATAACATGTTTTAATTACCTTTATTCTAGTTTTCTCATCACAGCGTGTTTGCCGGAAAGGGGGTGAGTTGATGAATCGCTCTGGATGGAAAAAATTGAATAGAGCTAATAGCCTATTTCAAGCACCCTCGACAACAATCCTATTAGTATCTCTGCTTACATAAGGATTTTATCTCCAGAACAGTCGGAGAGGTGTCTATTCCATTGGGTCAATTTTAAAATGAGGAGACTATTTCTTTAGGGGAATGATGTGGCTATAGATACAAAGGAAAAATAAAAAGATTAGCATATTAAGCAAAAGATTAGAAGACACTAAGACTGATCCATTTATATTATATTTAGGGAGATGATGGCTTATGGCAGGACTAATACCCTGGCGAGGTCGGAATGAAGTTCAACGCTTTAGAAGGGAGATTGACAGACTGTTTGATGACTTTTTCACCGGAAGTCCATTTCGCTCCTTTGAAAAAGGAGATTGGATGCCTGCGGTGGATATGTCAGAAGACGAAAAAAAGATTGTCGTCCATGCCGAGATCCCTGGTATGGATGCGAAGGACATCGACATCTCTCTGAATGGAAAAGTCCTTACCATGAATGGTGAACGGCAACAGGAACAAGAGGAGAAGGAAAAAAATTATCACCGTATTGAACGCAAATACGGGTTATTTTCCAGATCCGTTGAGCTACCGGCTGATGTGGATGGGAATAAAGCAAAGGCTACATACAAGGAGGGTGTTATTACCCTCAATTTTCACGAAACCGAAGAGCAGTCGGTCAAGAGGATAGAAGTAAAGACGTCATAATTTATTCTATACAAGTGCCCCCTCGCCAAGCGGGGGGCAATTCTTTGTGTCTCGTATCTTTCTGCTGTTTAATCCATTTTCAAAATCACATAACGAGAATACTGGCCTTCCTGAACAAGCAGCAAGAGGCTCCTCGAGCTCTCGATGGCCTCCAGGAATTCCTGTACGTTCTTAACGCCTTTTCTATTCACTTCAAGAATCAGAATACCAGGTTTCAGCCCTGCAAACTGGGCCGGGCTTCCCGGTGCGACCTGTGAAATTATCACTCCCTGTTTTGCAGTATAACCAAACTGGCGGGCTAACTCTTCAGTCAAGTCTTGCACGGTAAAGCCCAGTTTTTCGATGATATCCTTCTGGGAAACACCGGCAACCCTGGCATTTTCAAGGCTGCCCAACTCCCCTTCCACCACTACTCTTTTCCCGTCCCTGATAAATGAAATATTTACCTTCGTTCCGGGAGGAGTGAGGGCGACGAGATTTCTAAATTGGCCTGAATTCTTGAACGCTTTGTTCATGTACTCCACGATCACATCACCACGCTTTAATCCGGCTTTGTCTGCGGGAGAGTCTTTTGTAATATCTGAGATCAGAACGCCTTCCGGTTCTTTTAGGCGAAACGATTCCATGAGTTCCTTTGTCAGGTCCTGAATACTCACACCTAAATATCCTCGTTTGACCTCCCCATGCTCGATAAGCTGGTCTTTGATGGCCTTGACCATATTGATGGGGATGGCAAAGCCGATACCCATGTAACCCCCGCTTTTTGAAAAAATTGCTGAGTTGATTCCGATTGCTTTACCCTTCATGTTGATC
>CAZIXY010000290.1:0-4337 GCA_964543315.1 uncultured Desulfobacteraceae bacterium
TTTCAAGGGGCATCTCCTAACCAAAAAAAAGAGGTTTTGCACCTGAATAAAAACGGCATTTTGGGAAGCTATTATTTAAAAAGTCCAGTTGGATAATAAACTATCAGCCTAATTTTATTTTTGGCACGTTTGGATTATCCACATTTCAACATAACCTAAAAGGCAGAGCCGGAAATGGCGAGCCGATCGCTTAACGTGTTGAAAATTTCTTAACATTTGACCCCCTATCGGGTAGAATCTGGTAGGGGGATTTCTTTGCTTAAACAACCAAACCAGCTCGATGAACGTGTTCCGATGGAGGTCGGCACGATCCAGGTCAATTTCTGCAAGAACCCGCAATGCCGGAATTTCGGCATTCCGGCTAGCACGATTAGACAACCCAGAGGCCGAGGAGCAGTGGAACGTGGTAGGGATACCTATAGCGTAGTTGGTTCAGGCCGAGGCACGCCCATGCTTCGGTGCAGTTTTTGCGGTCAATATCCCACCATAAAGAGTAACAAAGCCATCCATGAAGAGCTGAGCCGATTTTGGAAGCCTTTTGATATTATAGCCACTCCGACCTGCCCAAACCAAGACTGCCCGAACCACCATATAAATATAGAGAGAGGCAAGAGTCACTATCAATCGTTCGGACGGACAAAAGCAGGGTCTATACGCTATCGTTGCAAAGAATGCGGCAGAACATTCATTGCCGCTTCACCGCCGACGATCCGGCACCGAAAACCCCACAAAAATGCTGCTATTTTCCGTCTTCTCGTCAACAAGGTGCCTTTCCGTCGTATCTGCGAGGTGGAAGGGATCACCATGTCCACTCTCTACCGGAAGATTAATTTTATTCATCAACAGTGCACAAATTTTGTAGCTGAGAGGGAACGTAATCTTCCATCCATGTCGTTTGACCGCCTCTATATCGGAGTTGACCGGCAAGACTATATGCTCGACTGGTCGGACGCCAAGGACCGGAGAAACATCGTTTTCCGTGCTGTCGGCAGCGCTGACAACACGACCGGTTATGTTTTCGGTCTACATCTCAACTTTGACTCCTCACTGGATCCGGAAGACATAGAGAGGGATGCGATTGCCTCAGGTGATTACGAAGTAAAACCGGCCTACAGGCAACATGCCCGTCTCTGGCTCCGACAGGATTACATCGAGGCCATCAAGAAGACCCGAGCCCAAAGATCTGGCACACATGCAGGATCTCTGAGGGGGAATATATCCGATACATATGAGGACGTTGCCAAGAGGGACGATGTCGAAATGTTGGACAATCTGGATGACGATCTTGCTTTACCGAAAGATGGTATGCAGGTACGTGGAGAATACACCATGTACGGGCGCTTTTTCTTTCTTAGGAAGCTTCTCGATAAAACAGAAAAGGTCCGTTTTTTCCTCGATCAAGACTCAGCCTTCCGGGCTGCTTGTCTGTCGGTATTTTCCGATAGGATCAGGGAGGGACGCTGCGATGCCTTTTACGTGCGCCTCAACGCCGAGGCGACTATTGACGAAAAGCGCCGGATCTTGGCAGACAATCAACGCCGCATGGCAGCAATGAAGCAGCTGCATCCCGACCTGAAGGATTGGCAGGTAAAACTCCTGATGATAAAGGAGAAGATGGCCCAGATGGTCAACATCGGGAAACGGCAGGATCGTTGGGTGGAACATCCGTTCCCGAATATGGGAGAGCCCGAAAAGGCCATGTGCTACCTGACGGATATCCAGGGGTATGACGAGGACCATCTTGCCTGGCTCTACAACAAGGCAAGCCTCCATGCCATTGATCGCTTCTTCATGCAGGTCCGAAGGAGATTATCGCTGTTAGAGAGACCAATCAGCAGTTCGGCGAACTTGGGCCGCCGCTGGTTTGGCTACGGCCCCTACAAACCGGTTATGGTTGGCAAACTGCTGGATATCTTCCGTGTCTTCTATAATTTTGTGGAAGTTGGCAGGAACAAGCAGACTCCGGCATGCGGCTGGGACTGGCAAAGGGCAAGATAACTATTGAGAACATTATCTATTATCAGTAACAATAGGGCTTAGGATTTTTCAGGCAGTACAGCATCTGCCCGTTGCGGAAGATTTCTTCCGGAAAGAAAAGGACCGCTGATGCAAGCCAGCAGTCCTTTTCCATTTTTCTTCAACACGTTAAGCGATCGGCTCGTCAGTATCGGCTCTGCCTTTTTTATGCTCCATTTCTCTCTTTTGAAAATGCCTTATCTCTGTTAAGCAAGAATTGACTTTCTCTTGACTTTTCAGAATGTTATCTGATAGAAGCATACCCAAGTTAATGGAATGGTAAAGCGATATCCCTAAGATCTCGTTGCATATTCTTGATCATGTAAACAGCATGCTTAAAAGGCCTAAACGGTTGTCACCACAACGCTGTCGCCAAGTTCAATTGATCGCCGGCTTCTTTTTATTAAATCGTGATGCCTTGAAATAATCGTCAAAATGCAAACTTTCGAGAAGCTCCATAGCGTATAGTAGTTTATTGCCTCTATGTGTATTAAGAGTTTCAGAAAGAAATTTGGGGCGAAGATACGCCCAATTTCTTCGTGATGTTTCTATTTGTTTTGTGACTAATTTTGAAATGTAACTATCTGATATTATAAATAAAATGGCGGAAGTGCATGGGAATCGAACCCACCTGCCAGGGTTTTAGCCCGGCACACCGGATTTGAAGTCCGGGAGCCCCACCAGTGAGCTATCCACTTCCGTGCGCTTTATAACTTATTCACCTGGTGCGTTTTGTCAACATATAAAAGGATTTTGCGAGTCACGCCAGATATTGAATTATAATGTCCAGGATTCTTCTAATCGGCTCCGCCGCGCCCCATAAAAGCTGATCACCCACAGTGAAAGCCGCCACATATTGACGACCCATCAGCATTTTCCTTAACCTGCCCACAGGAATGGTCAGGGTACCGTTGACAGCCGCAGGAGTCAAAAATTCAAGAGTGGATTCCTTGTCATTGGGGACAAGCTTGACCCACTGGTTTCCCTTTTCGATAATATCGGACACCTCATCAAGCGGGATGTCCCTGTTCAGTTTGATGGTCAGCCCCTGACTGTGGCTCCGCATCGCGCCTACGCGAACACACAGGCCGTCAATCGGGATCGGACTCTCGGTCTGAAGGATCTTATTGGTTTCCACAGACCCTTTCCATTCCTCCTTGGTCTGGCCCGATTCCATTGCCGAGTCGATCCATGGAATGATGCTGCCGGCAAGAGGCGCCAGAAAATTCTCAGTGGGAAAGCCTTCGCTTCTTAATTCTTTTGTGACAACCTCATCAATTGCAACAGCAGTGGAGCCCGGATCATCAAGCAAAGAACCGGAGGCGTCACCGAGCACCCTCATTTGGGCTATCAGCTCTTTCATGTTCTTCGCACCCGCACCCGATGCCGCCTGGTAGGTCATGGAGGAGAGCCATTCAACATGACCGGAGGCAAAAAGGCCCGAAAGGGCCATCAGCATCAGGCTCACCGTGCAGTTGCCTCCTATATAGGTTTTGATACCCGAAGAAAGTCCCGCGTCAATCACCTTTCTGTTCACAGGGTCCAGGACGATAATGCTGTCATCGCTCATCCTCAGGGTTGAGGCCGAATCAATCCAGTACCCTTGCCAGTTGGAATTTCTGAGTTCGGGATAAACCTTTTTGGTGTAGTCCCCGCCCTGGCAGGACACAATAATATCCAATGGAGAGAGAAGGTCCATATCATAGGCATCCCTCAAAGGCGGAATGTCAAGCCCTACCTCGGGTCCTTTTCCTCCTATGTTCGATGTGGTGAAAAAGGTCGCTTCATAGTCCTTGAAGTCGTGCTCAGCCATCATTCGACCCATAAGAACCGAACCGACCATGCCTCTCCACCCCACAAATCCGATCCGCAACATCATAGCCTCCATGGAATTCAATAAATTTACCGAAGAAGTTTCTCAATATAATGACAAAAATAATCACCTTCAACAAAAAAAGGGGATATTATTACTTATTCGATCAAAAAGAATTTATCATGGCAGAGAGCCATTGAATTCCATTGCCCTTGACAGTACCTTGGATACCGAGTCATGAATAACCAGATCGGCCGAAAAATCGAGGGGTGTTTCGTCCCGGTTGATGATAATCAGTCGCGCTCCGCCGTGGACCGCCTGCATGGGTATTGACGCCGCCGGGTAGACAACCAGGGAAGAGCCTAAAACGATGCAGAGATCGCAGTCACGCGCGTGCATGGCGGCCTGCGTCATCTCTTCCCGGGGCATCGCCTGTCCAAAGGAGACGGTATCGGGTTTGAGTATGCCGGAGCAGTCGTCGCAATAGGGCACTTTCACCCCGGAATTC
>CAZIXY010000291.1:0-4336 GCA_964543315.1 uncultured Desulfobacteraceae bacterium
CCTTCCCCGCCGAGTAAAAAGGCGTAACGCGACTTTTTACGAGGTTATCAAACTTGATAGGGCTAATAATGTCGAAAATAGGTGCCGTCTTTATCATGAAAACAATCATTTTTTCTCATATTCAGCGGGACAATGCATTTTGCATTCCTATCTCTCTTTTGAGCTTTATGTTGAATTTCTTCATCCGATTCCAGACTGTTACTCTCGAAACCCCCAGGATCCGGGCAGCCTCCGACTGGTTACCACCCGCCTTTTTAAGGGCACCTAAGAGTTCGCTCTTCTTGATCTCATCGCCATTAACAGGTATGGTTGTAAGGCTCTCCATTTCTGTTTTCGCCCATAAGATATTGGGAGGGAGGTGGTGAGGTTGGATTATGGAATCCTGGCAGGAGACAAAGGCAAATTCAAATGCGCTTTTCAGTTCCCTCACATTCCCGGGCCAGCGGTAATCCACCAATTTTTTCATTGCTTCCTCTGAAATTCCCTGAATGTCTTTTCCGCTTTTCATTCGAACCCTCCTGAAGAAGGTTTCCGCAAGTAGGGGAATATCCTCGACGCGTTCCCTTAACGGTGGAATAGTAATCGGTATCACATTGATTCTGAAAAAAAGATCCTCCCTGAAAAGATCTTTGTCGACGAGTGCTTGCAGGTCCTTATTCGTAGCAGACACAATCCGCACATCAACTTCAATAGGCTTGTTTTCGCCCACTCTCTCAATCACATTTTCTTCCAGCACCCGCAGCAGTTTTACTTGCGTGGACAAAGGCAGATCCCCGATTTCGTCAAGGAAAATGTCTCCCCCTTGAGCAGCCTCAAACCGCCCTTTTCTTGACCTGTAGGCACCTGTGAAGGCCCCTTTGACATGACCAAATAATTCACTCTCCAGCAGGGACTCATTCAGGGCGGCACAATTCACTTTCACAAAAGGCCTCCTCCTGCGAGCGCCTGTCTCATGGATAGCCTCCGCAACAAGCTCTTTCCCGGTTCCGCTTTCCCCAAAAATGATCACCGGCGCGTCAGAAGCTTTTGCACTGGTAATAAGGCTGAATACTTTTCGCATAGAAGCGGAAGAACCCAGGATTCCGTGAAAGCCGTCTTGCGAGCGGATTTCTCGCTGAAAGGCTTCGATCTGGTGTTCTTTTTGAATGATTTCGGTAATGTCCGTTAATGTCTCAACGGCACCGATGGTATTGCCGTTGGAGTCATGAAGCAGGGAGGCGTTTTTCAACACGTGTACATAGCTTCCGTCTTTTCTCTCCAGTGTGCACCTTCGCATCTTCAGACTGCCGGTCCTGAACAAAACACACCAGTAATCCTCGTTTTTATCGCGAGCAATGTCGCATATATCACAGTGCAATGCCGAACAGGGACTTCCGATCATATCATCTCTGGAATAGCCCGTTATGGCTTCAAAGGCCCGATTGACAGATAAGATGGTCCCGGCCCTGTCAACAATCATGAGACCGTCCTGTATTGTATTGAGCACGGTTTCCCAGTAGGCACTCAGTTCTTTTTCAAACATAGCTCTGTCCTTAATAGCTTTTTAACATATATTAATGAATATTTTAACACAATAACGAAAACAAAAAAACCGCGTATGGGATATTCCATTCCACCTGTTTCAAATTTCAAATATTTTCAGCATGTTAACAAAAAGAGATTTTTTCTGCGTGTCTGCCCTTTTTGGCACGGTTCATGCGTTATATAGATAGTGAGAAAACAACAAAAACCCTTTTGCAATGATGAGGAGGTTATCATGGAAAGCAACACACAAGGTAGAATAGACGACTATACCTATCTTTACGACCATATACCAACCCGCCCCATCAAATACATAAAGGATACGGACGGGTACGGATGGCTCTGCGATAAAGAGGCAGACCCTTTTCAAAACCTTCGTGAGCAGGGCTGCTGGCGTTGTGATGAAATGGCCTTCCCTGCAGGCGGCAGATAACACCTGTGAATGCATACAAAAGGCCTTTTTTGAAAAGGTAACTGTCCGAGACAGTCCGTCTGGCAGCCTCATGATTTAACACATGTTAAATCAAGTTTAACAATGTAAAGTCGACGAGGCAGTACGGGAAAGTGCCTAATCGCCCGGGATTTGCAGTAGGTTGCCAGTGGAATCTGTTCTCTTTAGAAACACAGCATAAATTTGTCTCAGGGTATTTCATTGCAACCGGCAGCTGACCACATTCTGGATCTCAGGGGCATGATAGTCCCAGTGACACTCTTAAACATTTCGCAGTCACTCCGCGACATCAAATCAGGTGAAATCGTTGAAATTGTGGGGAGTGATCCTGAAACCAAAAAGGATCTCTTTAAAATCTTGCGGGCATTTCCCCATGAGTTGTTGAACATCAGTGATAACAAAACGGAGTACCGAGTCCGTTTGAGAAAGGGGAACGCAGCTTCCTGAGATGACCAAAGGGAAGGCGGACTCCTGGGCCGCTCATTGATTTATACCAGGTAATATTTCCTGATGAAAGCACCTGGAGGAATCCCTCAAAATGTGCCTTTGTTGTCCTGAAAGGACTTTTTCTGTGCTGTTGAGTGCACAACGCTTGGTCGAGTTAGTGCCAAACTCGACTGGAGAGTATGCAATTCAAATAACATACAGAGCGACATTTTGCTCAAGCAAGGTGTCTTAAAGCCTTCTCTGAGATATCCCATAAATCTTTAATGAAGGAGGGTATCATGAAAAGAGAAATAATAAACTATGAATCCATATTAAAAATTACCCAGGCAATAGCAATGTCCAGGGATCCTGAAGAAGTAACCTTGCTCATTGTGGAAAGCGTGAAGAACACTTTGGAGGCCAAAGGATGCGCCTTACTTCTTTTCAACCGGAAAACCGATGAACTCGAGTTGGCCGCTTATCACGGCTTGAGCGAAGAATATGTCAACAAGGGCCCACTGAGCGCCATGCATTCTATTGCCTCTTCCCTGCAAGATGGACCTGTGCTCATTCACGATGTGATGGATGATCCACGAATCCAATACCCTGAGGAAGCACAAAAGGAAGGAATCTCCTCGATTCTCTCTGTGCCAATAATCGTTCGCCAGAACCCTATCGGGGCATTAAGGGTCTACTCTGCGGAACCCTTGGAAGCAGATTTAGACGAGGTTAATCTTGTTCAGGCCGTCGCTCAGATCGCCGGAATGGCGCTGGAGATGTCTCGGCTTTATAAAGGCCTTAAGGATAGCATTGAAATACTAAAGGCAAAGCGAGATCCGAAGACGTTGAAATCCAAGCGGTGGACTCCGTATGAAGGCGTCCCAAAGAGTACAGGAAGGGTCAAACCGATCTCCCATGAAATTCTCTAAGTCCAGCCGCAGGAATCAACGATTCGGGCGCTTTTCACCGCCATATTGTATGGAAAAACTGAATTCTGTATCTGAAGTTTCTTGATTCAAGCTCCTTCTCTGCGAGCTTGGAAAGGCATTCTTGCAAACACGGATTGCAGATAGTTTGATCTTTATGCACCACCATCAGTAGAGGGTACTGTCGCCATTATATTTGCTTACGCATATTCATAGATAAAACAGCGGTCTCACGAGCCGTGAGGCCGCTGTTTTTTTATGCCCACAACAAACCGGCTACATTTTGCAATGGGCGGAGATGAGCTATGAATAAATTTGGGTTCTCTTTCATTTTATGTTTTTTTCTGACTCTTTTCGTTTTTGCCGTGCGCGGAATTTCTGAGGAGTCATCACACCCGGAAATCGTCTTAATGGATTATGATGGAAATGAAATATCACTGGAAAGCAACAAGCCTTACAGCCCCAAGAATACCTGTGGAGAATGCCACGATTACGACACCATAACCAATGCCTACCACTTTCAGCATGGACGAACTGATGCTGACGGAAAAGTAGTCGTCAGTGACTACCTTGACTCGAAAAATCCCTGGCTTGTCTCAATGGGTATGTACGGGAAATGGTGACCTCCCTCTTCGGATTCCAGCCAGTTGGCCAGAAAAGTGAATACGAGGTGCTGCGACATAGACAAATCATCCTATTGTTTGGTCAAGAGCTGCGGCACCTGTCATCCAGGGGGTGGACCCGGCGAATTTGACCGCAAAGGAAATCGATACGATGAATATGCAAGCAATCCCGAGAACAATATCATACCCGGAGGCGACAACTATCTGGACGGTGACTACTACAAATCAAATTAGGACAAAAGCGGTGTCCTTGAAGCAGATTGCCTGATCTGCCACCTCAAGGGCTATAAACTGGAAAAAGAGGGCGCTGGCTGTTAGGGGAGGATTCCTCTACGAAGATCCGATGGTCGGCGCAGGCTGGTTTAAAAATTTCAAAGTTTCCACGCCTG
>CAZIXY010000292.1:0-4318 GCA_964543315.1 uncultured Desulfobacteraceae bacterium
TTAGAAAGGGACCATGTTATTACCAAGGCCCTTCTATCCGGGCCAAAGACCTTCGAGGAACTTAACAGGATATTGTTTGAAAGCCCTTTTGTACGTTTTTTCCCCGGGACGCCTATCCTCGAAAGCCATTTGAAAAAGTTAATAAAAGAAAAAAGTATAAAAATGGAGGTATGCAAAGATGGGGGAACATTATATAGAGGATGATTGGAGAAAACCGATACAAAAAATGGAAGTAGGTGATAAAGTCACCACCAAATCGAGGACAATAACCAGGACTGAAATCGAGCTGCTTGCCCTTCTTGGCGGAGACTATGCTTCGCAATTCCTGAGTGAAAAGGCGGCCAAGGAAAACGGTTGGGAGAGACAACTGGTGCCCGGTGTGCATTGCATTAACGTTGCCTACGGACTGCTGATCCAGATGGGATTTCTAAAAGATATTATCGCCTATATGGGAACGAGTAACATGAGATTCCTGGGCCCTGTCTACTGGGGGGATAGTATAAGGGCGGAAGCGGAAATAACCTCGAAAAAGGAAAAAGAGAAGGGTTGGTTGTGCGAATATGGTTGGAAAGTCCGCAATCAGAATACAGAGGTTGTCGCAGAAGGTCATAACATTTGACTGTTCAGTAAAGACTAATGCCGTAGGTGACGGCATATCGAAATTGCTTATTCATTGCAGATTGATAAAGGGTAATTTTTCGTTCCCCTTTTTATTCAGGTGGTATAACAGCCAAACTATTGATGAGGGCTTTTTATTCGTCATTCCGGCGAAAGCCGGAATCCAGAGAGCCAACTATGAATAAACAACTATCTGTATGTATTTTGGCAAGTAAGAGAAATGGGACCCTCTACATAGGCGTGACATCAGATCTTGTCAAAAGGATCTGGCAACATAAAAACAATATGGTCGAAGGATTTACTAAGCGTTACGGTGTCCATCAGCTTGTTGGAATGAATTACACTCAAGTATGCACTCTGCCATTGAGCGGGAGAAACGAATGAAAGGATGGAAGCGAAAGTGGAAGCTGGAATTGATAGAGAGTATAAATCCCAAGTGGCAGGATTTATATCATAAGATTGTTTGACTGAATTACGGCTTTCGCAGGCATGACCAGCAAAGTTGCCGGTCATGCCCTAAGCTGGAAGATTCTATGCTTTGGAGAGGGGAAATGATGAAAAACCATGATCAATGTAAGGAGGTAAATCCATATGCAATTTAAAACTCTGCTTTTTGATATCCAGGAAAATGTCGCCCATATCACTTTTAACCGGCCTGAAGCAGCCAACGCCATTAACTTGGATTTGGCAAAGGATCTTATGCATGCCGTTATGAAGTGCGACGAGAATCCATTGATCAGGGCGGTGCTGATAAAAGGGGCTGGCCCCATGTTCTGTGCCGGGGGAGATGTTAAGAGATTTGCTGAAAAGGGCGAGGAGCTTCCGTATTATTTGAAAGAGATAACCGTGCATCTTCACGTTGCAATGTCATATATTGTGCGAATGGACCCGCCTGTAGTTGCAGCAGTACACGGGAGTGCGGCAGGTGCCGGGATGAGCCTTGCATGTGCATGTGACATGACGCTTGCGGCTGAATCCGCCAGATTCACCATGGCCTATACAAGATTAGGATTGACTCCGGATGGTGGCGCTACCTACACTTTAACTCGTCTCGTTGGTATGAAGCGAACGCTTGAGCTGGCATTGGCCAATCGCCTGCTGTCAGCGGAAGAGGCCTTGCAATGGGGTATTGTGACCAGGGTGGTGCCGGAGGATGATTTGATCAAAGAGGCCACCGCTTTGGCGGGTCGTCTGGCAGAAGGTCCTACACAGGCCTTTGGATCCACAAAAAGACTCCTGCAGAGCGGATTGACCGAGTCGTTCGAGGGGCAGATGAAGCACGAAAGCCGTACTATCTCCGAGATGTCGCGCACGGTGGACGGTCGCGAAGGTATCAGCGCTTTTATGGGAAAACGGACACCGGTATTCAAGGGTCAATAGGCTTCAAAGCGGAAGACAGCAGAGACTGAAATCTTCAAGGGTCGTGCCAGGACTTGGAGCCAAGAGAAAAAGTTTAAGCCGATTATTTGTCGATTTTAAAAGGAGGGTTTTATGTCAAAACGAGTTGGGATTGTTGGCGCGGGCGTGACGCCTTTTAAGGGGATATGGCGTGAAAAGACCTATTACGAACTGGCCCAGATGGCTACCAGGGAGGCGGTAAAGGATGCAGGGATTCCCATCCAGGATGTGGATTCGGCCTTTTACGGGATTTACAATGATATCTTTGAAAGGACCGCCATACCGGAGCATGCCATCCATGGGCTTTTGGGTATGCAGAATAAATTCGGCATTCGAATCACAAACGGCGGAGCAACAGGTGCCTACACTATGTCAGCGGCCCATGCCTACATTGCAGCCGGGAGATTCAAGACAGCGTTAGTATTGGGTGTGGAAAAGGCCACGGATTGTTTTGATTTTTCATCCATGTCTGCTACTCCTGAGGTCATCAAATCCATCGGCTGGTCAGGGGACAGCTTTTTTGAGCAACCGATCGGCTGGTCCGCCTCTGACAGTTATGCCGAGGTAGTCCTGGCATATATGGACGAGAACCCCGGGGATTTGAAACCTGAAGTCACCGCTAAGATCTCCTCCCTGCTAAGTGAGCAGGTCAGGAATAATAAGTATGCGCAGCGGCAATTCGACCAGGTAACGCCTGAGGAAGTAATAAATTCAAGATTGGTGGTTTATCCCTTCAAGGAATTAGAGATATGCGTTTATACGGAAGGCGCAGCTGCACTGATTTTTGCTGAGGAAGAGACTGCTAAGGCCATTTCCGAAAATACCGGAAACCCCGTGGTGTGGATAACCGGAGTAGGTGAGGCCAATGAGTCTTCCTTTGCCGGAAAAAACCAGAAAAACATGTCCCGTATCATGTCTGATTATTATGCCTCGCATCGGGCCTATGAAATGGCAGGCATAGCAGATCCCACTGAATCGATTGATATTGTGGAACTTCACGATGCGTTTGTGCACCAGCTTGAGATTAGTATGGCCGAGTTCGGCCTGGTACCCTTAGGAAATGCGGATTCTCTGATTGAAGACGGTCTTATAACGGCAGGAGGCAAGTACTTAGTGAACCCCTGTGGAGGACTTATCTATTGCGGCCATGCGGTGGGCGCGAGCAACATTATGTCTGCGTGGTCTGCACGAAACGAGTTGATCAAGAGGGATTTAAAAACGGCCCTGGTTCATGGAACAGGCAGCACTATTGCCCAGTATACAGCCTGTATGGTGCTTGAGCATGAATAGGTAATAGGGCGCAGGGCTTAGGACACAAAGATCAAGGCGCAACTTGTAAAACCCCGCGCCGTGCGTCTGGAACAACATTCCCGGCCGACTAAAAAACCGGCGCTGATAACTGCAAAATAGTTTTTGAAACAGCAACCAGTAGAGGAGAACAAATCATGTCCACGCAAAATGAGAAAGTTATTCCTGAAAAATATATCCCGGATGTGGGTTCCTATATCGAGACTATAGAGGGGAAGGACTATCTGGTTACCAATGATGCCATGTATACCTTTTACCGGAGGACAAAGGGTGAATTTTCCCCCTTTTTTCTCGGCCTGAGAGACGAGAAGAAGCTTCTGGGATGCAAATGCACACAATGCGGACTTGTTAGGGTGCCTCCCTTTCTGACCCACTGCCCTGATTGCAACTTTGCACCAACGGAACTGGTAGAAGTGGAGCAGGTGGGCATAATGAACAGTACTCCGCCCATTACCTACTTTGCCACGTCATTGTTCCAGCATATGGCCCCGTATGGTCGGGGCAGGGTCATATTTAATGGTGCCGATACGGCCATGAGTGTTATCCTTTATACTACTACAGGGATCTTGGTGCCCGGAATCATCAACAAGGGAACCGAGGTAAAACTTGTTTTCAGGGATAACCGGATCGGAGAGATGACGGATGTATTTTGTGTCCCCACGGCTGAGCTCTCTAAGGAACAAATTAAGAAGAAAGGTCTTCAGGAATCTGATATCAACTGGGAATCACCGGTTGAGCCGGAACTGCCAACGGCGAGTGGTTCTGACGGTGCTGTTTATGAAGAGGCATTGGCGGAAATGAAATCCATAATTTCCGAAATGGATACCAATGAACGCGCTAAGAAAGATATAGTAGGATGGAAAAGGAATATTCAGGTAAAGACCAGGGGCGGGCGGTTTGCCATTATTATTGATGACGGTGATATAAGATTGGAAGAAATAGATCTCACGTCTCCTGATTTTGTGATGGTGAGCGAGGACCCTCGCACATTATT
>CAZIXY010000293.1:0-4312 GCA_964543315.1 uncultured Desulfobacteraceae bacterium
CCACAGGATCGGGCTTACCGTTTACAAACTGGAAAGTATTCTTCAGGGGAACCTGGATTTTATTATCGATCCATTAATCACCCATTATCAGACCGAAGCATTGAAAAAAGAACATTCCATAGAAATCTGACGAATTCTTAAAAAGCCCAGTGCGACTTTTTGGAGGGTTGCAGAAATCAACACCGGGTGATTAAATAATGCGGCCAAAGTCCTGGAACATTAAAGATCTGCTAAAGGTTACGGCAGATTATCTCAAGGAAAAGGAGATAGATTCCCCACGTCTCACTGCTGAAATTCTTCTATCCCACCAGCTCAATACAGACCGTGTGAACCTTTATCTTAATTTTGATAAGCCCCTGACGGAAAATGAAATCTCAGGCTATCGTTCGCTGATCAAGCGGCGACTGCTTCACGAACCTGTTCAGTATATTACCGGCACCCAGGAATTCTGGTCCCTTGATTTCATGGTTGACCCACAGGTCATAATCCCCAGGCCAGAAAGTGAATTGCTTGTAGAGCAGGCCATCAAACGAATTGGAACCGATTCTATTCAAGAAAAACCCCCAAAAATACTGGACTTAGGAACGGGTTCAGGTGTCCTCGCCGTATCTATAGCCAAAGAGGTCCCACAGGCTCGGATTTGGGCCACCGACCTATCTGACGGGGCACTGAGCATTGCCCGACGGAATGCCGAAAAACACGGCGTAGCTGAAAGAATCACATTTATATGCGGAGACCTGTGGGAACCCTTTGAAAATCTTGACGTCACTTTTGATATGATTTTAACGAATCCCCCTTATGTAGCCTCTGAGGAGTACGATGACCTTGCCCCTGAAGTCCGCAACTATGAACCAAGGCTTGCCCTGGACGGACATGAAGGCGGTATGTATTTCATAGATAAAATCCTTCATCAAGGGCTGGAATATTTGAGTCCCGGTGGTTGGCTCATAATGGAAATGTCCCCGGATCAAACAGGTAAGGCATTGCAACTTGCGGAACACATCAGCGGGTACGGCGAAAAAAGTCGAATCAAGGACTACAGCCATGCCTACAGGGTTGTAATGGTCCAAAAAATCGATTCCTAAATCCGTGCTATCTTATGCCCTTTGGTACAAACAGTGCTTTCTTAATATTGATGAAGGCGATGGGAGTTTCTGAAAGGCGTTATCTCAAAAAAAAATACCACAAAACTTTGCCGTGGCCAAATATATACGGTTTAGGTCACAGGCTTTTTAGCAATTTCCTCATTCGTTACGAAACCGAATATATTTGGCTACCCACTCCTTAAGGAATAGATAACGCCTTGAAGAAATTGGCATCGCCGAAAAGAGTCCTGAAATTCAATTGCCAGCACTTTTAAACTGAATCAAATTCTCGGGAGTTATCACTCAGAAGTCTGTAAAATTCCGGCCGCCTGTCTTTGAGCCTCTCATTGTGTGCAGTTATGCTCTTATTCCTGGCCTGTTTCGGATCAATATCACAAAATGCAAGCCCGCTATCCTCTTCTTCCAATCGGGCTAACACATGGCCTTCGTTATCCAAAATCTGACTTTCCCCTGTGAATCTAAGCGGATCTTTTTCTCCCCTTGATTCCGTTCCCACACGATTGGCTGTAATCGTGAAAACACCGTTTTCCAAAGACCTTGTTACCATGGCCTTCTGACAATATGGAAACACCAGGTTTGCCGGATGGCAAATAATGTCCGCACCAAGAAGAGTCAATACCCTTGCAGATTCCGGAAAAAGCCAGTCAAAACAGATCATAACGCCAATGACGGCAGGACCGATATCAAAGACCTCAAAACCCGTATTCCCTGGATTGAAAAACAGCTTTTCCTCGGCAAACAGATGGGTTTTCCTGTATCTTCCAACAAAACCCTCCGGGCCGACCACGGCTGCCGAATTGTAGAGGCCGTTGCCCTCTTTCTCGGGCAACCCGAAAACCAGGAACATTCCCAGGTCTTTCGCAAGCTTCATCATTGCCCGGCAGGACTTACCCGCGGGTATATCTTCAGCCAGTTCCGACACTTCCTGCCTGGAAACAAACTGGTATCCGCTGTTAAACAGCTCCGGCAGAACCACAAGGTCCGCGCTTACTCCTGAAATATCCTGAACAGCCTGTTCAATGTTTTCTTTCACCTTTCCGAAAACCGGATTGCTCTGATAGAATCCAACCTTCATCTATTTCCTCCTTTCACCCCTATCCCATTAGAAGAAGCCCGGCAAGCATGGCGCTGGGCACATCCTTGGGGTTGCTGTCCCTGAGGATAGGATAAATTTTCCAACCAACACCCTTTACCAACCGGAAGACGTTTATTCCCAGCGCCTCCATTGAAGGTCTGCCCAAATTGGGGTAGCGGCACTTCCCACCTTTTACCAAAGCTTCACATGGAATATTCCTGCAAAAAACAGACTTGCACGAACCCGCAGCCAGTCCTTTTGAACGGACATATCCCAATTCATATGAAAAATTCTCAAGTTTGGAGCATATGACGTAAATTTTTCTGAATACCTCAAAACCCTCATCTGAAAAAAGAACCCGCGGTGGAACATCAATCTTAAAAAGCAAGGCCGCTTTGTAAGAAAGGACCCATTTCCTCGCCTGTTTTGGCTTCATGACATGCGGAGGACAGTTGGCGCTCATGGAGTAGCATTCACAGAGTGGCTCCCTGCACATATCGACGATCTGTTCTTCTATCGGGATCCTATCTGTCTTGACAGTTGCGGCATCACTTGCACCAAGTTCCATGGCCATTTCCTTCAATTTCATGAGCTGGGCCCAAATTTCATTATCTGTAATATTTTTAAGCATCCAATACCCTCAAGCCGCACAACTCACAATGATTTTAAAGACGATTTCTTAACCATTTTTGAATATACCCCGGAAATTCTTCAGTCTCAAGAGGCAATATCTCGCCTTCAAAAGATTTTTTCGTGGTGATTTTGTTAATAATTTTTGTTTAAAAAACAAGATGTTCCTCCTGAAGTCGTTTTCACTGAAATACCCAACAGTCAAGCTTGACTTGGATATCAAAACCTGCGATGCTTGCCAAAACCTGATATTGATAACAGGCTGATATTCCGAAACAAGTTGTTTTCGTTTCTAATTAAGAGGAGGGATTCAAAGTGCGTATTTTTATTGCCGGCGTGGATGGGTATTTGGGATGGCCCCTTTCCATGTACTTGACCGCACGCGGACACGAAGTCGCCGGTGCCGATTGCTATCATCGAAGAGATTGGGTAGCTGAAATGGGATCTCAATCCGCCACGCCCGTCAGGAGGATGACAGAGCGTCTTCAGGCATTTAGAGAAAACTTCGGCACAAATTTGCAGTTTATTCGGGGTGACCTGACGGATTACAATTTTGTGTGGAATTTTTTTAGGGCCTTCCAGCCTGAAGCCATTGTCCACCTTGCGGAAATGCCGTCCGCACCGTACAGCATGATCGATGTACATCACGCTGCTTTTACCCATACCAATAATCTACTGGGTACCATTAATATCCTGCATGCCATGCGTGACGTCTCCCCTGAAGCCCATTTGGTCAAGTTAGGGACTATGGGGGAGTACGGAACTCCGAATATAGATATTCCCGAAGGGTTTTTCGAAATTGAATACCGGGGACGGAAAGAAACTTTACCTTTCCCGAAGCGAGCCGGAAGCTGGTATCATCAAACAAAGGTACATGATACTAATAATATCATGTTCGCCTGCCGTATATGGGGCCTCAGATCAACGGACATTATGCAGGGTGTCGTATTCGGTACGCGTATTGATGAAATGGGTGATGACGAAAGGCTGCTAACCCGTTTCGATTTCGACCAGTCCTTTGGAACCGCCATAAATCGCTTTTGCGCACAGTCCGTCATCGGAATGCCCCTGAGCCCTTTTGGTAAGGGTCATCAAAAACGGGGATTTCTGCCGCTTCGCGATTCCATGCAGTGTTTGACTCTCGCCATTGAAAATCCCCCCGAGGCAAAAGAGTACAGGGTCTTTAACCAGTTTGAAAAGGTCTATGATTTGACCGAACTGGCCGTTAAGGTTCAAAAGGTTGCGGGCGATTTAGGCCTCAATGTTGAAGTACGCAATACTGAAAATCCAAGATTTGAGCCTGAAGAGCACTACTACAATCCGGATCACCAGCATCTCCTTGATCTGGGATATGAACCCACCCGCGATATGGAGGCTGAATTAAAAATAATGCTCAAGGATTTGATAAAGTACAAGCACCGCATACAGGCACGATCCCATGCACTCATCCCGGATATAAGATGGGACGGTTCGAGAAAAAAGGTCACGTATTTGAAATAGA
>CAZIXY010000294.1:0-4311 GCA_964543315.1 uncultured Desulfobacteraceae bacterium
GGTGGTGAGCGTTGAGGGAAAAGGCGTGGCGAAAGACTACGTCAGGTGAGCATCTGGGAGATGAACGAAAGTGAACCACTGATGAGGTGTCGAAAAGCGGACACACCAAAATGGGCAAGGATAAAGGTTTTTACGTGATTGTTAGAGATCGAGAGTATGCCGTTAAAAGGTCAGAGATTGAGAAACCATTGGCATTTATATCTCATGACTCACGCGACAAGGAAGAACTTGTCAGAGAACTTGCTCATGAATTGTCACGGTTGATGTGTCCTGTTTGGTACGATGAATATTCGTTACGAGTTGGAGCAAGCCTCAGGGAAAGCATTGAAATAGGACTGAAAGAAACGCGAAATTGTATCGTGGTTTTATCTCCTAATCTTTTGTCTAACAAGTGGTGGGGGAAGGCAGAGTTTGATTCTGTTTTTACCAGAGAAATTTTAGAAAAACAAAACGTAATGTTACCAGTTTGGCATAACGTGACAGTAGATCAAGTCTACGAATACAGTCCCAGGCTGGCAGATAAGGTAGGATTGAACACAAGCATTGGTGTAAAAGAGTTAGCTCGAAGATTATCAAATGAGATAAAAAAACCGGCACTTAACAAGGCTAATTCAGCCGACGCAAAAAGCCGCGCGGCTGATTAGCGGCGTTAGCATCTGGAGAAATATGTTTTTCAAGAAAAAGAAACAAAAGAATAAGATTTCTGAAATGATAATGGAATATGCGGGAAATTTCGTTTTAGAAGGTGAAGATGAATTCGAGAAGCAGCAGAGACTTAACACCGCGGCAAGTGCATGGAATTTTGCATGTCTTAATGACAACCAAAGAGAGCGAAGCATAAAAAAGTATTTGAAAGAATGCAGAAAGCTTAATCCTGAATATACTAAGAAAGATTTAATGGAAATCAAAAGTGTTTTAAAAGATTTGATAGCTGAAAAAATAAGGATTTACCCGGATATCAGAGTTCAAATATTCAATGCGCAGCTAAAAGAAGAAAGTGGTAAGGCTTACGTTACAGTTGCATCTGCAGATATAAGATAAAACTTTTGCTAAGCGATCAACCAGACCGCGAGAACGTTGCCGCTTTTCCGAAGGCTGTTGGCGCGGCCGGTTACCTTTTCGATATGCTTGAAAACTGAGAGAAGATGGCTCCGAAAAACAAACTGCTATTTTACCCAATTTTCAATGTTTAGATTAGGGATTCGGATAAATTCTTTTTCATTATTGGTGATGAGAGTGCAAGCTGTTGAAAGGGCGTGAGCAGCGATTAGCATGTCGAGGGAACCAATAGACGTTCCTTGCTTTTCTAAATGAACTCTGAGGTCACCATAGTATTGAGCAGCGTCATCACCATAAGGCAAGATCTCCAGTGGCGCCATAAACTGCGTCAAAGCCATTTGGTTCTGTTCAGGCTTTGAACTCTTACAGACGCCATACATTAGTTCACTGAGGGTGATTGACGAGATGCCGATTTGTGAAATTTCGGTATGGAGAAATTGTTCCACTACCGCTTGAGGTTTCCGCGTTATGATATAGATACACATATTTGTATCGAGCATGTATTTCATTAGAAATTCTCCCGAGAATCCTGATTGGGTTGCTCTCTGTCGTTCATAAAATCATCGGTGAACTGGTCAAGGGAATTGACTAATGAGGACCACGGATCATCCTTTGGTAAAAGGACAACCATTTTCCCAATTTTCTTGATAAAAACGTCATCCCCGGTGAATCTGTAATCTTTTGGCAACCTTACAGCTTGGCTACGGCCATTAACAAAAATTTTTGCAGTTTGCATGGTAGATACCCCCAATTATTATTGATAGATATCAAAGTATATACCGTTGGCATTAGGATGTCAATATCCTAAATGTATCAGGATCAGCAGAACCAATCACTTGTGCCGACCCTTGAAACCGGGCGGCGCAATTCAACATTCGTACCGGATGCGACCAGTTCACAGAAGGTGTTCAGTGATCGATAATAATGGAGGATTGTTTATGGCGTCGCCAAAAGGAAGGAACGGATTCACGGATTTGTTTGCCGAGGTTTTTCTGACCGAACTGGAGTACATAGAGAAACGTCGAGAAGATCTCGGCCTGGACTCGCAAACAGTCAGTGCGGAGCATGACCGGTTGCGTGAACTCCTTGATGAGTCGAAAAAGCCGGAGAATGTGGTTCCCGACCTGAACAGGGTCGCCCCGCAAACGGACATCAGGCCCAGCACAAAAGCCGAATTGGTGGGGCTGGCGCTATCCGGGGGCGGCGTTCGTTCGGCCACGTTCAACTTGGGTGTGCTGCAGGGTTTGGCACGCCGGGGCGTGCTGCGCTGCTGCGATTACCTGTCTACCGTATCGGGAGGCGGATATATCGGATCCTGTTTGAGTTCCCTCCTGGAGGATTCCGATGCCTCTGTCGATGAGGCGAAGTTTCCGTTTCGTTTTCAACGCAAGGTCAAACCGGATGAACGCAAGGCTGTGAAGTACCTGCGCGAACACGGCAATTTTCTCGCGGTTAAAGGGAGTTTTTTCGAATATGCCCGCATGATCGGCACCTATCTGTCCGGCCTGGTCCTCACCAATCTTTTCACCCTCGCTGTTCTGATCTTATTTGGGTGGGGCGTTCATGTGTTGGCGAATGTTGACCAATTTGGTTCAAATTTCATTCAACTATGTTTTCTGTTTTCTCTGGGCAGTGTGTTGTTGATGTGTATTGTCCGAGGGATCAGCGCCACCTGGCTGAGGGACCTTAAGATTAAAGGCCGGAGGGTGGTTGAATGCATAAATGCGGCCTTGGCCATTATTTTGGTCATATCGGCGGGATCAGGCCTTATCACCCTCCTCGCCATTAACTGGGATGCAGCCGAGTCCTGGGTTAGGAAGCTCCTGACCGGGATATCCTTTGTCTCCGCGCTGGGACTGATTGCAGAGCTTTTTACGAGCAAGAACGCAAAGGTGCGTGGGTTTTTGGGGGCTTTTTTCCGCGTTGGTTGGATACTCGTACTCCCCATAGTTCTCGCCTGGCTTCTTCGAGTCTTTGCAGCATTCAACGCTTACGAAGGAGATGGGCTTTACATCATGCTCCTTATTGCCGCGGTCTTCCTGACAGCCAGCCTGATCATCGACACCAACCGAATTTCTCTGCATCATTTCTACCGGGATCGCCTGAGCGAGGCCTATATAATCAAGGTTGACCGGCAAGAAGATAAAATCGTTTCCAACGAACCCCTTCGAATGTCCGAGTTGCATAATCATTCTAACGGAGCTCCCTACCATCTCATAAACACCACCTTGAATGTGCCCGCCAGCACTGACCGCTATCTGCGAGGACGAGGCGCCGATCTTTTTTTATTTTCCAGACATTATGTGGGATCGGAGACCACCGGATACAGAAGAACGGAAAAATACACCGACGGCAAGACCCGTCTCGCCACGGCCATGGCCGTCTCCGGAGCGGCGGCCAGCCCCCAGATGGGAACGTCCACCAATGCGTTTTTGAGGGCTTTACTCACCCTTTTAAATGTTCGCTTGAACCGCTGGATGCCGAACCCAAACCCCGCCTTTCATTGTATGCAAAAAATAACGCTTTGGCCCTGTTATTTCATCAAGGAGCTTTTGGGGAAGACCAAAGAGAGCGACGGTCTCCTCAACCTTTCAGACGGTGGACATCATGAGAACCTGGGTGTGTATCCGCTTCTTAAAAGGCGCTGCCGGATTGTCATCGCTTCGGATGCCACGGCCGACCCCGGTTTTTCGATGAACGATCTTGCAAATGTCATCAGGAAGGCACGCATCGATCTTGGCGTTAATATCAGGATCAAATTGAAGGATCACCTGCGCCCGGATCAGGAGACCGCGTTGACTAAAGATTACTATGCCGTCGGCGACATATTCTATCCAAGCAAGGACCCCGATGCAGGCAAGGGCACGCTCATTTATATAAAATCTACGATCACTGGAAAGGAACCGGAAGATCTGCTGGCTTACCGAAGAAAGCATCCGAGCTTTCCCGATCAGACCACGGGGGACCAGTTTTTTGACGAAGCCCAATTCGAGTCCTACCGCAAACTCGGCGAAGAAACCGCCCTCCATGCGTTCGAACAACCGCTGGGAAATCTGTGTTTTTCGAATGAGAAACAAGAGGAGATCCGGCGCGAAACGGGAGAGGTGGCCGGTTCAAGCTAATCTAAAATTATTAAAGCCGGATCGCTCGGTTCTAAAAGGACTTTCGGACGAAACAAACCCTTCACATAAGCGTCCGCACGGCTTCCACAACCCGCTGGGGGTTGGGCCTGTAAAAGGACTCCAGGGGTGG
>CAZIXY010000295.1:0-4295 GCA_964543315.1 uncultured Desulfobacteraceae bacterium
CATATGTTGACGATTGACGAAATTCCTCTACACTGATATAGATTTCGGCTTGTAATCTAAACTCCTGTCGGTATGGTAATGGCAGGGAGATTTCCACACGTGGATGAGAAAGAGAGGGGCGAGTCTATGAGCGAATTGCAGCGAACTGTTTTCTATGAACGGCACGTGGACCAGGGGGCCAAGATAGTTGATTTTGCCGGGTGGGAGATGCCTATTTTTTACCCTGCGGGCATTGTGCAGGAACACCTGGCCACACGCAAGAGGGCCGGTCTTTTCGATGTCTCCCACATGGGACGCTTTATCCTACGAGGAGACGGGGCCCTGAAATTTTTGCAGCACGTACTGAGCAACAACGCCGAGGCACTTGATATCAGAAAAACAGGTGCCCAGTACACCTTCATTCCCACCGAAACGGGCGGGGCTGTTGATGACGCCTATTTGTACCGGTTTGTCGAGGAGGAATATCTGCTGGTGGTCAATGCCGCCAACAGGGAAAAAGACTGGGCCCATCTTCAACAGGTTCTGAAGGGTTTCGACGACGTGGATCTTCTGGACCGCTCCGAAGAAATAGCCATGCTCGCGCTCCAGGGTCCCGAGTCGCGCCGGATAATGGAAGAGCTCATCGATACCGGATCTCTTCCGGAACCCGTGAGAAATGCCGTCGGCATTATCGCCATCTCCGGAGCTGAGGTGAAGGTGGCCCGGACCGGATATACGGGTGAGCCCCTGTGTTTTGAGCTTTTTACAAAAAGGGAAGACGGTCCCATGCTGTGGGATAAGATTATCGCCGCGGGCGCTTCACCCATCGGCCTCGGAGCGCGCGACACGCTCCGCCTGGAAGCCGGGCTGCCGCTTTACGGTAACGAGCTGGGTGAAGATCCCGAGGGCAAGGAGATCCCGGTTATGGCGTGTCCCCTCGCGAAATTCGCTGTGAGCTTTTCACCGCTCAAAGGGGAATTTATAGGCCGCGAGGCCCTGTTAAGGCAGCAGGAGGCGTTCAAAGGGGTCCTTTCGAGAGACTACTCCCTCATAAATGATCTGCCTCGCGTGATCCGATGCATTGCGGTCGCCGGCCGGGGCATAGCCCGGGAGCACACAAAGGTCTTCAAGGGCGACAAGCACGCGGGCTATATTACCAGCGGAACCATGGTCCCCATGTGGACTTTCGAAGGGGAAGGACTGGAATCGGCCCAGACGAACGAACACCAGCTCCGGTCCATCAGTTTCGGCTATGTGGACAGCGATATCGTCGAAGGGGATCAACTCTCCCTCGAAATCCGGGGTAAAAAGGTCGATGCGGTTGTCGTTCCCTTCCATATGCGCGGTGAGGCCCCTCCTTATTCCCGTCCCATCATTTTCGATCATGAACTTGCGGAAAAGGAAAGTCCGGGGGGCGATGCGACGGTTAAAGTACGCAGGTTGCTGGAAAAGACCATTGATAATACGCTGTGGCGGCAGCAGGAATGTATCAATCTTATCCCGTCCGAGATGACCGCCTCTGCGATGACCCGCCTTGTCTCCGTAATGGACCCGGCCTTCCGCTATGCAGAACACAAGAAATCCAAGGCGTTTTACGATGCAGAGATATTCTACTACCAGGGCACGGAATTCATCGGGGAGGTGGAGCGGATGCTTGAAGAAGAACTACGGGCCTTCCTCGGGAGCGATAATGTCGAGACCCGTCTCGTCAGCGGGCAAATGGCCAACACGGCCGTTTTCAGCGCCATGGTGGACTATATCAATCGTTCCGACAGGAAGCGCGAGCCCAGGCGAATTCGACAGGTCATGAACAATCACATAGGAAAAGGGGGGCATTTGAGCGCCCAGCCCATGGGCGCCCTGAAGGATTACGTGGCGCGGGACCCCCGCACTGAGCGGCCGGCTGTCGTCAATTTCCCCGTGCTGCCGGAAAATCCTTATAAGTTGGACGTCCCCGCAACCCTGGAACTGATCGAACTGTTCCGGCCCGAGCTGATCATATTCGGGAAGAGCATGGTCCTGCATAAGGAGCCGGTTTCCGATATTCGTGCGTTTCTGGACGACCGGGACATAGACTCGGTTGTCATGTATGACATGGCCCATGTCCTGGGGCTTGTGGGTCCGCATTTCCAGCAGCCGTTTGTGGAAGGGGCCGATGTGGTCACCGGATCCACCCACAAGACCTTTTTCGGCACTCAGCGGGGAATCGTGGGCAGCTGTTACAAGGAAAACGAGGAACGCTACGAGTTTTGGGAGGCGTTGCAGCGACGGGCCTTTCCAGGGGCCGTGTCCAACCACCACCTCGGAACCCTGGTGGGGTTGCTGATGGCCACGTACGAAATGAATCATTTCAAGGACGCGTATCAGGCTAAGGTGATTGCCAATGCAAAGGCCTTTGCCAGGGCCTTGTGCGACTCCGGGCTGGATGTGGCCGGTGACCCGGCCATTGATTTTACGGAAACCCACCAGGTCGTGGTGCATGTGGGCTACGGCCGGGGTGCTGAAACGGCCGGGCGTCTCGAAGCCAACAATATCATCTGCAATTACCAGGCTACCACCGACGAAGAAGGCTTTACCGCGTCAGGCGCCCTGAGACTCGGTGTGTCGGAGATGACCCGCTTCGGCATGGAAGAAGAGGATTTCCGGGAGCTTGCAGGGCTCATGCATGATGTGGTGGCCAACAACAGCACTGTCGCCGACAAGGTCAAAGTCCTGAGAAAAAGATTCAGTGACTTGAGGTTCTGTTTCAGCGGCGAAGAATTTGATGATGTGATCCAGAAGCTGCATGGGTTGTTGTAGGAAAGGCAGGGGTCTGGAATTCGAGTGGTCAAAAGGGAGGCTTAGCACTTAACTTGAATCCTTGAATCCTCTTCTATCAAGTTTCAATACGCAATTTGAAAAGAGATCGCCATGGCCCGAATACGCCTGGCACAGCACTCTTCTCCAGGCCGTATCTACTCCTGAGTTCCTAAGCGGCCCTCGCTGTGACCTTCGGGAATAGGAGGAAGTGGATATGATTAGTTCGCTGCGTGCAGACCGCGACTCGGGCCGCTGTAGAGGCGGGAGGATCTTTGATACGAAAGATGCGAACTTTCGAAGAGCACTCATGCCTTCGCCTCGCATAAGGCGGGCAAGCTATCGGCAATCGGAATGCCATAAGAACGGCAGGTAAACATTCAGCAATCAGAAAGGAATCACGAGAATTGATTGGCTGAAAGCTGATCGCTGAAAGCACAGGTAAAAAAGATTCCAATTCGGCCACCCTATCGCGTGCTTTTTGTACCCTTCCTTTTAGAGTAATGATTTTATTCCGAATAATACCGGGAATGGGACGAAGCGGATTTCATGCTGAGATGAAATTTTTTGACCAGCTTTTTGACCTCTTTCATTCTTTCGGGCTCGAGAAAGGTTTTGTAAATAAAGTCACTCCCGCTGGCGGGCCTGTTGAGAAGCTTGTGCTCAAGCAGGGATAGGGCCTCAATGGATTTGTCACAAACAGGGTAACCTTTGTCATCGAGACGGATGATCGGATGGAAGGAGACCTTAGAGATATTATTGATGTCCACAAGCTTGATATGTCCTGAAGGCGTGAGAATAAGGTTCCCTATCCCCGCGAGATCCGGCACGGCATTTTTTTCCAGTATCAGTCTCCTGAGCTTCATGAAAAAGTTTCCGGCATTTTCTCGAACCCCATGAACCCATTCATCCGCCTCTTTTTCGGATGTCATGCGGACCAGGAGTGAAACCAGATGATTTTTATCCAACCGGCTCCAGGGGTCCAGCATCTCACCTTTTACGTATTCCTGGAGTCCGCAGAGGAGGATTTCAGTTTTCCCGTGATCCGTGTAGCTTAGAAGAAATTCTTCAGACCTGGCGAGGTGGTCGGGTGCCAGGTATTCCTGGATCATTTTCACCTTTTTGATCTCTTCCTCGGCATCTTCCAGGTCGTTGAATCTGATCCTGAATATGCGCAGCATCTTCAGCGGCTCTGCCCTGGGGTACCATCTCAACCCGTTTATTAAGACACCCCTTGTCTGTTTTTCCATATCAAAAGGGTCCAGCACCTCCATGATATGGGACCGCAGGCCCATATAGTAGTGCTCCCGGAAGAGATAATGTCCCGGGCTTCGAATAAAATTCAACGCCAGTATCTCTTCATGGTCCAGATGCGGTTTGTCTCTTATGTCTTCTTCCATATTGAAACAGTTGCCGTCCAAGCGTTCCCCGTTGGTCATGCCTGCCCTCATGTAGGATTCATTATCGGGGCAAGGGATAATATGTTTAAGGATTTTGAACAGTTAAACACGACCTGAATG
>CAZIXY010000296.1:0-4267 GCA_964543315.1 uncultured Desulfobacteraceae bacterium
AAATTTTTTTCGAGAAAATTGGCCAATTAGTCTATTCTCGGACAGCCTCCTAGCCTTTCGCCTATATTTCAGTTCATACATGCCTAAATTATAGCTTTATAGGTTATATTGTCAAGGCTTAATTTCTTAATGAGTGGGTGTCAGGTCTCCACAATTCACAATTTAATTGATATTTATTTTGCAAAGGAACGGAAAAAAGGCAGGGGCTTTTGATTCCGCTTTTTTTATTCATTGCTATTGAACTTTAAAGTTCTGTTCCCATCTCCGGTCCCAAGATAAAAAAAACGGGTGTTGAGTCCACTCTCAGCTCTTCCCGCAGGCCGGCATTCACCACAAGGACCTTTTGCGGCTGGTATGCCTGGATAAAACTACGTAACGCTCTGGAGATCTTAGGCTTTTTCATAGCAGCGGCCTTGACTTCCAAAGCTATGAGCGCATTTCCCCTGTCCAGGACAAAATCGACCTCTGCCCGGGAAGAACTACGCCAAAAATGAATGGAATCCAGGAGTGGATCACTATATTTACAGAGTTCTGTAAAAACAAGGTTTTCCGCTAATTTGCCCAGGTCTGCCCGAGTCTGAAGCAGAATAGGTATGCATTAAGCTTCTATCCGTTTCTTTATTAGCCTGTAAACTTCTTTTCTATGGATTATACCAAAGATGAAAATACTGTCGTTGGAAGCTTTAAAAACCACCCGATAATCACCGACTCTCAATTTCCAGTATCCTTTAAGGGTTCTTTGCAACGGTTTTCCATAGGTTTCAGGTCGTGTGGCAAGCCGTTCCTCGATGGCTTTTTTGATCATGTTCTTGTTTTTCGCATCAATTTTAGGGAGGTCAAATTTTTTGACATTCTGATGGTACTTGATTTTGTATGCCATTGTCTTTTTAACATGAGCGGGATCTTAAGACCATACATCATTATGGGTAAAGGCCTTAGAATCATCCCATGATTTTTCTCTTTCCTCGGCAAATTCTGAAAGGGCGATGTCTTCTTGAATTTCCAAAGCTTCTTTTAGCAAATCCCTAACCTTTGCCGACAATGAAATATTATCCTTTTCTGCCAAAATTCGGACATTTTGATAGAGAAAATCATCTAAGACTATGTTTATACGCGGCTTTTGAGATGGCATGGCTCTTTCCCCCTGATACAAAACTAAGTTTCAGTGTAACAGTAGTGACACACCATGTCAAATTTAAAAAATGACCTTTACAAAACCTGCAAAATATTTTCACTGTTCTTGATCTCCGGAATAAGACATGCCGGATTAGAGGAAAAGGGGCAGGGGTAATTAGAATTTCTCCGGCCATTTTCTGACACCATGCAGGACTCTGAGGATTTGTACCTCATTGGCTACTACACGGTAGGGCACGATATAAGATGTTCCAGCTACAACCATTTCTCTGGTACCAGGCAAACGGCCAGGTTTTCCCATGGCCGGATGATTTGAAAGCATCTGAGTTGTTTCCCAAATTTTCCCGGCAACTTTAGTGGCCGCTTCCGGGTTGTCCTTGGCGATATAGACCATCAGTTCGTCCAAATCGGCAAGAGCCAGGCGCAACCACCTAATCTTTTTGGACATCTACCCCCCATTTTCTAAAAGTCGATCTGATCTCGTCATTTGATGCAAAATTTCCTGCATCGGCCTGCTCCACTCCCTCCTTTATTGCCTCGATTTGCCAGGCCTGTTCTTTCACATAGGCGCGGACAGCTTCAGAAATAAGAAAAGACTTGGAACGCGCTGTGGATTTAGCAAGCAGATCCAGCTTTTCCTTTGTTTCAGGATCTAACCGGGCAGTTACATTTGCATTTCCCATAGATGCCTCCTTTTGTGTGTGATTCGTTTGTATACATATAAAACAATATAATAATTTAATAGAAAGAAATCAACTGAAAAGATGGAGTATAAAAGGGTGTCAGCACTAATCTTACATCCAACAAAATGAGGAACAGGCCATGAAACGAGCTTTGATAACCGGAATCACAGGCCAGGATGGGGCCTATCTTGCTGAATTTCTTTTGGGAAAAGGGTATGAGGTACACGGTATCAAACGGAGGTCTTCCTCGTTTAACACACAACGGGTAGATCACCTTTACAGGGATTTTCATGAAGAGAACGTGCGTTTCTTCATGCATTACGGAGATCTTACGGATTCGACAAACCTGATTCGCATTATCCAGGAAATCCAGCCAGACGAAATATACAACCTTGCCGCCCAGAGCCATGTGAAGGTCTCTTTTGAAACCGCAGAGTATACGGCAAATGCGGACGCGTTAGGCACACTGCGCCTTCTCGAAGCCATGAGAATCCTGAAATTAGAGGAAAAGACGAGATTTTACCAGGCGTCTACCAGCGAGCTTTTTGGAAAGGTAAAGGAGGTGCCCCAGCGAGAAACCACGCCGTTTTATCCTCGTAGCCCTTATGGCGCGGCAAAGCTCTATGCGTACTGGATAACGGTCAATTACCGCGAAGCCTACAATATGTTTGCTAGTAACGGTATTCTGTTTAACCATGAGTCGCCGTTGAGAGGTGAAACATTTGTGACCCGGAAGATTACTCGCGGCGTCGCACGAATAAAGCTGGGACTTGAACAAGTACTGTACTTAGGCAACCTGGATGCCAAAAGAGACTGGGGATATGCCAAGGATTATGTAAAGGCCACCTGGCTGATATTGCAACAGGAAGAACCCGATGATTATGTCATTGCGACTGGCGAATCACATTCCGTAAGGGAATTTGTTGAAAAGGCATTTTACGAAGCAGGAATAACAATCACCTGGGAAGGCAGCGGAGCAAACGAGACAGGTAAGAACAAGGAAACAGGACGAACACTCGTCAAAATAGATCCTCGCTATTTCAGGCCCACGGAAGTGGATTATCTCTTAGGCGATCCCGCCAAGGCACGTTCAACCCTGGGATGGGAACCAACCGTATCTTTTGAGGAACTGGTCAAGATGATGGTCCGCGAAGACCTGAAAGAAGCGGAAAGAGATCGGCTCTGTGAACGCGAAGGCTTCCCGGTTTTTAATCGTTCAGAATAATATCAGCCGCGGACACACGCAGACATGCGCAAACTGTTACAGAAATTGACCATTCGACTCTGCTCATAGCCCTGAGCCCTTTCGGCCCCGAGCTCAAGGCCGAGGGGCTGTCGAACGGCAATCATCAATAATAAACTCTGATGACCTCTTACACCCAACGCCTATCGCCAAACACCAGCGCAATGTCACACAACACGCGCATTTTTGTTGCCGGTCACCGCGGCATGGTCGGCTCGGCCATTGTTCGCCGCCTCCAATCCGAAGGATACACCAATATCATCAAGCGCACTCATGAAGAACTTGACCTTATGAATCAGCATGCGGTGCGGCAGTTCTTTAGGGATGAATCAATCGATTACGTGGTGCTGGCCGCGGCAAAGGTCGGAGGCATCCATGCCAACAATACATACCCTGCCGATTTCATCTACCAAAATATAATAATCGGGGCCAATGTGATTCATGAGGCATACAGTGCAGGGGTGCAAAGGCTTCTATTCCTGGGAAGCTCCTGCATATATCCCAAAGAGGCTCCGCAGCCGATGAAAGAGGAATATCTTCTTTCCGGCGAGCTTGAGCCGACCAATGAACCCTATGCAATCGCAAAAATTGCAGGGATTAAACTCTGTGAGTCTTACAACCGCCAGTACGGAACCAGATATAGGGCTGTTATGCCGACAAATCTGTACGGCCCGAATGATAACTATGACCTGGAAACATCGCATGTGCTCCCTGCCCTTATTAGGAAATGCCATCTGGCAAAACTTGCTGCTAACGGAGACATTGACGGGATCAAGCGCGACCATGAAATATTCGGGCCCATCCCTGATGATGTACGCATTACCCTTGGCCTTGCGTCTGATGCCTCACGGCTCAAGGCTCCCACCCCAAATGTCATAGTGTGGGGAACCGGTTCTCCCCACCGCGAATTTTTGCACGTGGATGATATGGCTTGTGCATGCGTGTTTGTGATGAATCTCCCTGATGAAAAATTTGCCTCGGCCATCGGAAACCGATCTTTGCCGTTTTTCAATGTGGGAGCCGGCAAAGACATGCCTATTCGTGAACTGGCTGAGATTGTAAAGCAAGTAGTGGGATTTGAGGGGGAGATTGTTTTTGATGCTGACAAGCCGGATGGAATGCCAAGAAAACTATTGGATGTATCCCGTCTAAATTTTTTGGGCTGGAAACCGGAAATCGGCCTGCGTGAAGGGCTTGCTCGTACATA
>CAZIXY010000297.1:0-4245 GCA_964543315.1 uncultured Desulfobacteraceae bacterium
AAAGATCTTTATTTTGGAGGCGCCATGAAAGAACAGATTATCATAAGACGCATCCATCGTTTTTGTGAGATACCCGCCGCTCATGTACAGGCAATAAAAAAATCAACAGGCACGCTGAAGAAAGCATCGAAAAACACGCAAGAGGAAGGGGGACAAGGATGATCGTGATAAAAAGGATTCTCTCCATAATAGTGATTGTCATTTTGGTGATTGCCCTCGGCCTGTATGTCTATCTCAGGAGCTTCAATCCGGATTACGATGACGAGATTGCGGCACCGGGTTTGAAGCACACGGTTACCGTTGAGCGAAATCGATATGCCGTGCCCACCATCATCGATGACAAAGTCGGCGATTATGTGAGCGATGAGGCGTTCGTCACCCGGCTCCGGGATCTGGACTGGCTGCTCGGATGCCGCTCCGCCAGCAACAACTGGGTCATCGCACCGAAGAAGAACGCCCACGACGGGGCGATCCTGGCGAGCGATATGCACGTGCATTCATCCAAACTCCCAAACGACTTTTACTTCGTGCACGTCAAGGCGGGAGACTATGAGGCCGCCGGCGCACAGGTCCTGGGGCTCCCTTTCATCGTCACCGGCTACAATCAACACTGTGCCTGGGCAAATACGAATTACGGCGCTGATATGGTGGATCTTTTCAAGGAAAAGATAAACTGGGATAATAAGACCTATTGCTATAAGGGCATCGAATATCCCCTTGCACAAAAGGAGATGGAGTTCATGGTCAAGGGAAAGAAACCGGTCAATAAGACCATTTATTATGCGGGCAGGAAGCCTATTCTCAATGATGTGTTTCCCTGTATCGGGTTTGACGTAAGCCTGGATTGGGCCGGATTCGACCGTGTGGATACGGACGGTTTTTTTCACATCAACAGGGCCCGAAACTTAGAGGAGTTCGTGGCCGGCGCGAAAAAGATCAGGCTGACTCCGCAGAACATGGTCTATGCCGATGAGAAGGGGAATATCGCCTACCGGGTCATCGGCTCCATCCCAATGAGGAAGAAGGGAACGGGGAACCTGCCGGCGGACGGGGAGGAAACCCGGCTGAACTGGAGCGGGAACGTGCCCGATGATCAGTACCCGATGGTCATGAATCCGCCGCGGGGTTTTGTCGCCACGGCCAACGGGAAGGATATGAAGGGCTTCCCCTATGACGTGAACCCTGTCTTTGCGCCGGGTTACCGGTATGAGAATATAGCGGTCATGCTCCGGGACAAGAACAATATTGAAGTTGCCTATGTTAAGAAGATGCAGACCGACACCCAAACGGTGCTGGCCGGGAAGCTTCTTCCCATTATCAGGAGATACGTCACCCCGGGCGATAACAAACGAATGAAGGAGGCATACGATACGGTTTTGAGGTGGGACGGCGAGAACCGGAAGGACGCCGTGGCCCCCTCCATCTACAATACCTTTTATGTCCGCTTCTTCTACCAGACACTCAAGGATGAGATCGGTCCCGAATTGACAACGGAGTTTATCGGGGAGCGCTATATCAGTATGGAGCGATTTTTCGATCTGGTGAAAACGGAGAGCGCGATTTTTGACGACGTGGGCACGCCCAAGAAGGAGTCCGTCGGCGAAATTGCTACGCGCGTGTTTGCGGAGACGCTGGATATTCTCGAGGAATACTCGGGCTCCTCCGACATTGATTCATGGGAGTGGGGGATGTTTCATAAGGTAAAATTCGATCATATTCTCGGGAAATCGGCCCTTTTCAGGCCTCTCGTGAACTACGGTCCCTTTCCCTTTGAGGGAGACGGGGAGACCAACAACCGCGGCCGTTTCTTCGGGGTGAAACCGCCCTTTATCGCACAGTCGGCCTCCGCGCCCCGGATGATCGTGAAGTTCGATCCGAAGCCGAAGTGCTATATGATGCTTATAACCGGGGAGAATGAGTATTTCATGAGCAAGCACAACACCGATATGACCGATGCGTGGTTACGCCATGAGTACTTCTGCATGGAGGAAGAGCCGGCGGTGTACAGGACGACGATCCGGCCGGAATGAAAGGTCCCAAAAGAGAAAGGCGGTAAGCGAATTTCAGATTTCGTGTTTCAGGCCGCGCGCAGTCGCGGTGGCATGATAAAAACCCGCCTGAGTCCCTCCTTGAGGGCGACCGCCTCCTCGGGACAGAAACGGGAACAGACCCCGCACCCGAAGCAGGATTTTTCGTCCACTTCCGCCACGCCGTCGGCATTCAGCTCAACAGCTTCGGTCGGACACCATTCCACGCAGGTACCGCAGCCGCTGCACATCTCCGGATCGATGATTGAAAGATGGTAGGTGGAATTGATGAGCGGGAGCGTCCCGCTGCGCCACAGCCTGATCGTATCGCAGCAATCCTTGCAACAGTTGCATATGCTCGTCTCCGGCCTGTCTTCGCGGGAGTGGGGATGGAAGGCCTTGTGTACCAGACCGGCCTGTTCGGATTCGCGCATGATTTTCAGGGCCTCCTCCCTGGATACCTTTTTGGCGAATCCCTGGGCGGCCGTATGCCGTGCGGATTTGCCGAAGGTGAAACAGTTGAGGGTGGGCGCGTCATAGGAGCAGGGCTCGCCCAGCAGGCTGCGCCTCTGCCGGCAGAAGCAGTGTCCGACCGCGATATCGTCAAACTTTTCGATAATCTCTTCCACACTCTGGCTGGGCAATATGACCTCTTCGTATCTCTCCAGCGTCTTATCAACGGGTATGACCCGGACCGGCTTTCCGTCCTGGGAGGTCCGGGAGGGCACGGTGCGGTCCGTTGCCGGTGCACTGGTAAACAAGGGTGAAAAGGTGTCGTAATTGCCCTGGATCTGGTCCCGCAGCTCTTCAAGCAGTTTTTCAAACAGCTGCGCAAGCTCCTTTTCTTCCCCGCTGCCGCTCAACTTCCCCATGAATTTGTATTCCATCAGCCCGACCAGCATCAGCGGCAGGAGACG
This sequence comes from uncultured Desulfobacteraceae bacterium, assembly GCA_964543315.1. GTDB lineage: Bacteria > Desulfobacterota > DSM-4660 > Desulfatiglandales > Desulfatiglandaceae > JAFDHL01. The sequence continues at coordinate 2,945 of CAZIXY010000297.1, forward strand.
GTAGACCATCACCCCGGAAGAGTTGGGCTGGTTGAAGACGAGTCCCTTGAGGGCCAGATTCGCTGCCAGTTCCTCGACCCGATCCGCTGAAAAACCGCTCGTTTCGACCAGTTGATCCAGAGTTTGTGACGGCTTTTCCCGAAATGCCGCGATCAGGTCCAGCTCTTCCTCGTTTTCGCCGACAGCGGCCGTGACAATGGCAACAGCCGTTTCACTGACCGGAAACGGAAACATTCCCTGCGTGCAGATACTTCCCGCAGCCTTTTCGAATTTTTCTTTCAGCGCGGTATTCGCCATGATTGTGCTCCTTCAAATGCAGAAATCACTTTCCTGTCTGTTCCACCCTGTCCCTTATGCAGGCTATCAGCGTCTCAAGTTCGACTGTTTGATTCCCCTTCTTTTTCAGATCCCCGGCCGGTTTTCACATCCTGAAAAAATTCAGACCTGGATCTTAAAGGGTAGGGGAGAATCCCCTTTAGCAATTTTTCTCAGTTCGGGTTCTTCATTCTTCAGGACATCAAGCAGCATCAATGCCTCACCGGCACTGAATTTCAGCCTGCTTTCCTCCTCACCAATGATAACAATTCCCGTATCCGTGCGTTTGATTGTAAATTTCCCTCTGAACTGGTCCATTAACATGCCGCCCCGTCGCGAAATATATTAAGGTTACACTCCGCCAATCTCTGTGAGAGATAAATTTAACCATTTTGGAGATATAAATGCAAATCAACAGATTTATCAATAAAATTCTATCCGCGATTTCCGGAAAGACTCTCAATTGTAAGATATACCTTGTCTGCAGAACAAGCGCACGGGCAATGGAAAGCGGATTGATGATTAAAACAGGCTTGTCTGTTTTACTGAAGTTTCACCGTTTTTGAAGGTGTTCTAAGTTTTTCAGCTACTTTCGCACAATCTTTTGTTCACGAAGCACAGCCATTTAGCATGGAAATTGATAAGTTTTGTGCATTAATTGTGCCAATAATTTCAATAAGTTAGATTAATTTTTCCCTTGCAATTCATTTCCTTTCACGGTAGGATATACGCATAACTTGTTGATATCCAACCAGAAAGGAGCAAATTGACATGTTTATTCTCCACGATATCCTTCGACATCTTCAGAACGAGTTCTCATCCTCCCGTCTTGGCAGGCAACGCAGCCGGTGGTTCATTTACACCCTCCCGGCTTTCATTGTTCCGTTTACTACGTCCATCTCTTCGAACATCCTTCGGTGCATGAATACAATTTTCGGGATTGATGTGAACCCACGTCGATTCTACACGTTTATGGAATCAAACAA
>CAZIXY010000298.1:0-4244 GCA_964543315.1 uncultured Desulfobacteraceae bacterium
GTGTCTTGGAAGCTGGATTGGGGCTGTGCTGGCAGCCTTTTTAATCGGATTCGCCCAGATTTTGACGACGGTCTATTTGGGACCTCATTTTCAGATGGTGGTGGCCCTGCTGGCCATCATTCTAACTCTTATCCTGAGACCTTCAGGGCTTTTTGGTCAGCAAAAGGAGCTGGAAGAAAGGGTTTAAAAGCGTGAATAATGAGCAGCGTCGAAAAGAAAGGCTGGACCGGGGCATCAAGGTCCGCACGGATGGACTTTATGCCCTGATGTCCTGGCGTGAATTGTCTTATCTGACCCTTCCAAGGCTTGTTCTTATTGTTGGGTTGCTTGTGCTTCCTCTCATAATGCCCAGCATGTACTGGCAGCGGGTCATATCCATCGTGTGCATCTATTCCCTGCTGGCACTGAGTTTCGATCTACTGGCCCATTTTGTCGGACTTGTTTCTCTGGGCGGGGCATTTTTCATAGGGGTCGGCGGGTATCTTGCCGCCATCATGAACACGTCTTTCGGTCTCCCTCCAATTTTGACCATTCCCATATCCACCGTTATAGGCGCGGGCATTTGCACCCTGTTTTTACTCCCTTGTCTTCCCTTGCGGGGCGTATACTTCGCCATAGTGAGTCTTATGTATCCTCTGGCGCTGGCCCGGGTCATTGAGGCCCTGGATATCCTGGGGGGCACGGACGGGATAACGGGCATAGAAAGCTTTGCCAACCGCTGGGTCGAACAGTATTTCGTCATCCTCATGGTGCTCCTGTTTCTCTTCGGGGTGAGACGTCTGGTGAATCTGGATATCGGCCTTGTTTTGCGTGCCGTCAAGGACAATGACCAGGCAGTGAGGGCTTCGGGTATGAGCATCACGTTTTACAAGGCCGTTGCAGTATTTATTGCCTCGGCCATGGGATGCATGGGCGGTGCCTGTCTTATACATATCTACATGTGGTCGGGTATCTCGCTGCTTGCCCTGGATTTTTCCATTCTTCCCATTGCGGCGACGGTCATCGGCGGAGCCGGCACCCTTGTGGGGCCGGTGTTGGGTTGTCTTATTCTGGTACCCATCTCCGAGTTGCTGCGTGACTTCGGGACACTGCGTATCGTTTTTTACAGCTTGATACTCGTGGGCTTTATTGTCTTTCGCAGTGAGGGTATCATGGTCTACGGGCAGCGGAAATATCATCAGTTTGAGAGATGGGTCAAGGTATAAAAGAGGTTATTAAAGCATGAGTGATCAACCTATACTGGAAGTCAAAGAGGTTACCAAGACCTTTGGCGGTATTTTAGCCCTGAATCGAGTGAGTTTTGATGTTCAGGAGGGGGAAATAGTCGGCATCATCGGGCCTAATGGTTCCGGCAAGACAACCCTGATTAACTGCATCACCGGATTTATCGAGATGACCGCGGGAAAGGTGTCTTTCCGCGGGAAGGATATCAGCGGCAGGCCGGCGCATAAGATCGCTGATATGGGTGTCACTCGAACCTTTCAGATAATGAGACCGTATTACAGCCTTCCCGCCTATAAGAACCTGGTCATCCCGTTGTTTTCGCCTCGGGCCAAACGCACAGGGGGCTGGAGAGGGGGCGGTAAATTGGGAGACAGGGATACCGTCGGCATCGATATCCTGGAAGAGATCGGATTTGAGAGGGATTCCTTTGTTCCATACAAGGTTGCCTCCAGCCTGCCCACCGGATACCTGAAACGTCTTGAGCTTGCCAGATGTCTGGCCTTGAAGCCTGAGATGATTCTCTGTGATGAAGTTTTTTCCGGGTTGAGCATGAGTGAGATTGCGAGCATGGTACCGCTCATAGAACGCCTGCAGATGGACGGAATCACCTTGATCATGATCGAGCATCGATTGCGGGAGCTTTTTCGGGTTGCAAACAAAGTCGTTGTGTTGAACTTCGGTGAAAAGCTTATCGAGGGAACAGCCGATGAGGTCATGGCCAGCGAGCAGGTCAAGGAGGCGTATTTCGGATCGGAAGAGGTCGAGGAGGTCATGACTTATGCTTGAGGCTAACGGCCTGATGGTCTTCTATGAGAATATGTTGGCCCTCAACAATGTCAGTATCAAGTGTGAGGACAAACAGATTGTTGGGGTGTTCGGGGCAAACAGCGCCGGGAAATCTACTCTTATGTATACGCTTTCGGGTATTATGGAGGATATCCGAAAGAAAGAGGACATGTCCGGTGGTGAGCGCATAACCGTTATGGGACAGATAATGTACCTGGGAGAAGAAATCTCCGGTTTGAAACCCAGTAAGCGTGCCAGAAAGGGAATTATTCTGTGTCCTGAGAGAAGAAGGATATTTCCCGAATGTAACGTTATTGAGAATTTGCGTATAGGGGCGTACCTTGCTTCTCCATCCCAGGCAAAAGATACCCTGGAATATGTTTTCAAGGTGTACCCGGCCCTTGAAAAACTCACAAAAAGAGTAGGCGGGTTTTTGAGCGGGGGAGAGCAGCAGATGCTGGCCATTGGCCGAGCGCTCATGGCCCAGCCCAGCCTGCTTCTCTTGGATGAACCCCTTCTGGGTTTGAGCCCCTTGATCCAGAGCATTATGGTCAAATCCACGAAAGAGATCCGTGACGAAAAAGGGATCTCCATTATCGTGACCGAACAGTACGCCCGCCCGGTCCTGCCCGTAGTGGACTATGCCTTTGTCCTGGAAAACGGCGCCGCTGTACTGGAGGGAACAAGGGAAGAACTCTTGAGCAACCCGGATGTCCGTTCGGCCTATTTTGGGGTGTGAAAAGTTCTTATTTGGAAAAATGTGAATTTGGGAGAAGGCGAGGAAAAGACAGGTAATGAAAATTGACGGTAAAGCATTGGCAAAGGAGTTGACGTTTACCCGATTCGACCGGATGAGCGAAAAGTATCCGGATCGTACGGCAGTCCTTTATCTAGGAGAAAGGTTTTCCTATGCCAAGCTGCGAGAACTGAGCGAACGATTTGCCGGTTCGCTTGCCGACATGGGTGTCGGGAAGGGCGACCGGGTCATGATCTATATTTCAAACTGTATCCAGTGGGTCATCGCTTTTTTGGGCATCCAGAAAATCGGTGCCGTCATCGTTCCGGTTTCCCCGATTTACACCTCTTTTGAGATTGAATATATGATCAACGACTCCGGAGCTGAGACCGTTATATGTCTGGATACAAACTTCTGTTATGTCAAGGAGGTTTTAGAAAAGACGGGGTTAAAACGGGCTATTGTCACAAATCTCGTGGATCTCCTCCCGCACTGGAAGAGGTATCTGGGTGTTCTTTTTGACAAGATCCCCAGTGGGAAGGTGGACAGGGACAAGCGGGTCTGTTCCTTCAGATCACTCCTAAAACATGCTCCGATTGAATCACCGGTCGAACTGGATTCCTTTAACGATCTTTCTTACATCCTCTACACCGGGGGGACTACCGGTTTTCCCAAGGGTGTGCCCGGCAACCATATCGGTATGACCTCCTATGTGAACGATGTGACGGAAGATGTGGCTGGTGGGCATCTGAAGGAGGGGGAAGATGTCTATATTGCGGTCAACCCCCTTTTCCACATCATGGCCCTCGGCCTGTTTATGGCACTTGGGCTTAATAAGGGCAATGCCACTCTCTTGATGCCTGCACCCCAGGTGGATGCCATACTGGAAACGGTCCAACGGCACGGGGCTCGCTGGATATTGGGCGTGCCTGCACTTTACAGGATGATTCTGGAAAACGATCGGCTTGACCGCTATGACCTGGGGTCCCTGACCTACTGCTATTGCGGCGGTGATGTGCTGCCTGTCGAGGTCTTCAACCGCTGGAAAGAGCGATTCGGTGTGCCCATTTACCAGGTTTACGGATCCACTGAGGCCGGCCACGTAACCTACAGCCGAATTGACGGGAACCCCAAGGCCAACACTATCGGGCTCCCTTTAAGAACAAGGGAATGCATTGTTGCAGACCCGGAGACACTGAAACCGGTTCCGGCCGGTGAAAGCGGTGAACTTCTGGTGACTTCCGAATATACCGTAAAGGAATATTGGAATAAGCCTGAGGAAACCGAGAAATCATACGTTGAGATCGATGGAAAGATCTTTTACAGGATGAGTGATTTTGTCTCCCAGGATACCGACGGGCAACTGGTTTACGTGGAACGTTCGGCAGATATCATAAAGCACAAAGGCTACCGGGTGTCGGCTTCAGAGGTTGAAGCGGTGCTCCAGGACCATCCCACGGTAATCGGCGCCTGCGTCGTTGGAGTCCCTGACGCCAAG
>CAZIXY010000299.1:0-4205 GCA_964543315.1 uncultured Desulfobacteraceae bacterium
ACAAATAAAATTTGACAGTCTTTTGCCAGATGAGATATTTTCTATGCACACAGGGAATCCAATACTTTATGGAGGAAATATTATGTACGAGGAGCAGGGAATAAAAATTCTGGAAAAGGAAAATGAAAAATGGGCCGAACGGGTTAAACAAAAACTTGAAAAAAGACCCGAGATGAAAAAGGAATTCATAAACACATCCGGAATCCCGATTAAAAGACTGTACACGCCATTGGATGATAAACATATGGATTATCTTTCTGAAGTGGGGTTTCCGGGCGAATATCCCTTTACCAGAGGAGTTCAGCCGACCATGTACAGGGGCAGGCACTGGACAATGAGGCAATATGCGGGATTTGCCTCGGCAGAGGACTCCAACAGGCGTTACAAATTCCTCCTGGAACAAGGCCAGACAGGGATATCTGTGGCATTCGACCTCCCTACCCAGATAGGATATGATTCCGATCACGAGATGGCCATGGGCGAGGTCGGAAAAGTCGGGGTTGCCATAGATTCACTGCTGGACGTTGAAACCCTCTTTAATGGCATTCCCTTTGATAAGGTAAGTACCTCCATGACCATCAACGCAACCGCAGCCGTTCTGTTGGCCATGTACATGGCCGTGGCAGAGAAACAGGGCGTTCCTCCGGAAAAACTCAGGGGTACCATCCAGAATGACATCCTCAAAGAGTACTCTTCAAGAGGGACATATATCTTTCCTCCCAAACCCTCCATGCGAATTGTCACCGATATACTTTCTTTTTGTTCCAAGAATGTTCCTCAATGGAATACAATCAGTATCAGCGGTTACCATATGAGGGAGGCCGGTTGCACTGCCGTGCAGGAAGTGGCCTTTACGTTGGCAAATGGGATCGCATATGTGGAAGCAGCCTTGAAGGCAGGACTGGATGTGGATGCATTCGGCCCCAGGCTCGCCTTCTTTTTTTGCTGCCACCAGGATTTTTTCGAAGAGGTTGCCAAGTTCAGGGCGGCCCGCAGATTGTGGGCCAATATAATGAAGGAAAGATTTAACGCCAAGAATCCCAAGTCCATGATGATCAGGTTTCACACCCAGACCGCAGGATGCACCCTGACGGCGCAACAGCCCAAAAACAACATAATGAGGGTCGCTTTTCAGGCCCTCTCCGCTGTGTTGGGCGGCACTCAGTCCCTGCATACGAACTCCATGGATGAGGCGCTGTGTCTTCCCACGGAAGAGGCTGTCCAGATCGCCCTTCGTACCCAGCAGGTAATCGGACATGAACTCGGCGTAACGGATACTGTGGACCCGTTGGCCGGCTCCTATTATGTTGAATCGCTTACACGGGATATTTACGAGAAGGCAGAAAGCTATATCAAAAAGATTGATGAGATGGGAGGATCTCCTGAAGCAATTGAAAAAGGATATATCCAGAAAGAAATCCAGGATAGCGCCTTCAAATTTCAGCGTGAGATTGAAGAAGATAAACGAATCGTGGTAGGGCTCAATCGTTTCCAAATGGAGGAGGAAAAGGTAACAGACCTCCTGAGGGTGAATCCCGCTGTCCGGATCACTCAAATTGAAAAACTCAAGAAGCTCAAGTCCGAAAGAGACGGCAATAAAGTAAAGGGCTCCCTGGCCGCCTTAAAAAAGGGGGCGCAAGGAGATAATAACCTGATGCCGCTCATCCTCGAGTCGGTCAAAGCTTATGCCACGCTGGGTGAAATCTGTGAAGTACTCAAGGAAATTTTCGGGGAATACGGCCAGCCCAGCGCACTTTGAAAAATATAACGGCATGAGATCTAAGCTGATATGTCATGGCCAGAAACATTCCGCTATATAGACTAAATTAAGGAGAGATGACTATGGGTTCAGAAACCAAGATAAGGGTCCTCGCAACCAAGCCTGGGCTGGATGGACATGATAGGGGGATAAAGGTCATTGCAAGCGCACTGATGGACGCAGGTATGGAGGTCATTTACACGGGATTAAGGCAGACGCCGCAACAGATTGTGGAGGCCGCTATCCAGGAAGATGTAGATGTTATTGCCATGAGCAGTCTCTCAGGCGCACATGACTACCTATTTCCGAAGGTTATGGAGATTCTGAAAGAAAAGGGGGCGGAGGACATTCTTGTGCTTGGCGGGGGTATTATCCCGGATGATGACATAAAAGTACTCAAATCGTGCGGCATTGCGGAAATTTTCGGCCCGGGATCCGATACAAGGGAAATTGCAAAGTTCATCAAAGAAAATGTGAAAAGAGGCTAACGAGCCCGCCGCAGAGCAGCGGGGTATCAGATGTCATGCCGGACCTGATCCGGCATACAGTTCAGATTTCTGGATTCCGGCTTTCGCCGGAATTACGAATCGCGGCAAGCCGCGGGAAATTAAACCCTAAAATAAGATTAAAACAAAATCGGAGTGTTCAAGCTATCCAAGTGTGGGCAAAGATATAGGGGTTTCCGAATTGAGGCTTGACAGTTACTTTTTATTTTTTCAATGCCCTCTGTACGAGTTGAGTTATATCCAGGACCTCTAAAGGCACCTTATTTCTCCTCACATAGGTGGCCATAGTCCGTACACATTGCTGGCAGGATGTGATTATCGCCTGGGCGCCGGTGCTCTGGGCATCTTCTATCTTTCGCTTGGCAATCTCTACGGCGAGACCGGCATCAATCATTTCTAAATTCCCTCCACCACCGCAACACTGACAATTTTCCCTGTTTTGTGATAACTCTATTAACGTGACTCCGGGAATGGATTGGATCAGTTCTCTCGGTTCTTCATACACCTTGGCTCCACGACCGAGATCACAGGGGTCATGATAAGTCACTGTCATAGGAAGCTCCTGAAGAGGCAAGCGCTTTTCTTTGACCAGTTCCACAAGAAATTGCGAGGCATGTACGATTTCGAACTCACGTGGATAATATTCCCGCCACATCTGATAGCATGAAGGACACGCAAAAACGATCCTTTTGGCCCCCTTTTCTCGAATAGCCTCAAGGTTATGTTCCATGAACTCCTTGAACATATCTTTTAACCCGGCCCCGAGCATTGGAAATCCACAGCACCACTCCTCTTCCCCTAACAGGGTGAAGTCAATCTCACCCACATCCAGGATTTCTGCGAGGGACATGGGAATCTTCTGGGCCAACGGGAAGTAGGCCGCCACGCAGCCGGTAAAATAAACTATCTCGGCCTGATCCCTGATATACCCATGTTCCGGGGCATCACGCATATCTTCCACCCAGTCGGCCCTCTCTTCATTATCCTCAGCGAAGACATTGCGGCTTTCTTTGAGATTTTCCCGGATCATGTTAATTTTTTTCGGATAAAAACTTGAATGCACCATGTCCTGGCGAAGAGAAAGCCAGACATCCCGGAGGTGGATGCCCACGGGACAAACTTCCTGACAGTTACCACAGAGTGTACAGCGAAACACGGTGTCACTGAAATGCTTCAATTGCTCCTCGGACGGGCCTTTCTTTCCAAAAAAGTTGTGGAAAAAGCCCGTTCTGCTCATGAGAAACTCCCTGAGACCTTTTATACGGTATACCGCAGAAAGTTCACCATCCAAAGAGGCGGACACCGCGGGGCAAATGTCCGCACAGATCTGGCAATTAGTGCATGCCTCCATCTCTATGAGTTGCCTTACGCTGTAATCCTTATTGGCCATGGAAACCTGTCTCCGCAAGTTGGTTGGGTGGACGATTTGACCATTCAACTGAAATCTACTCCTCGGCGTATTTCTCGATATCCGCCAATATCCATTTCTCAACCGCCTCCTGGCCTTTTATCAGATTGTCCAGTTCGCTTTTATCATCAGGCCTTATTTTATACATCCAGCCCTTTCCGTAACAGTCATCATTGATAAGACCGGGATTTTCCTCCAATTCCTCATTCACGCCTACGAGTTCCCCATTGACAGGGGCAAATGCCTTTCCAAGCCATTTTCCAGACTCTATCTTTGCGAATTTTTTCCCCATCTTCAGCACCTTGCCCTCATCGGGAAGCTGGACATAGACAATCTCTCCTGCCATGACCTGGGCAAAATCATCCATGCCCATGACTAATAAATCTCCCTCGTCTCTAATCCAAAAATGATTCTCCTCGTAATACAGGGCATCCGGCATGTTGTAATTCTCGATCTGCATAGATACTCCTCCTTTTCTTTTTTACGTTATTCCCTTTTCTTTCATATTCCCGTCGGATTTCCGAATCTTCCG
>CAZIXY010000300.1:0-4195 GCA_964543315.1 uncultured Desulfobacteraceae bacterium
TTACATTCAAACCTTTAAGAATTGTGTTTTCATCTTTATTCACAGGAAGGAGAAATCGAGGTCATATTCCTTTCGGTTCAAAATACAAACAAAAAGGCCAAATGCCTTTAACCTGTCGCATAAATCAAAAAGACCATGAATTGATATTTTGCCTGACTGCTATTTATGACTCCATTTACTCCCGATGCGCCGGTTATGCGGTTGTGTTCTCAACCCGTTGCCGGGTTAACAACCCTGCCGATGAATAAAATACTTCCCGTAGTATTATCCTGTATCAAGAACAAAAACGGGTGATCGGCACGAAAAAGCAATGGTGGCGGGCCGCCAACAAGAGATGTCGTAGTCACTTCTGTTGCCGCAGCCGCCTCGGTTCCTTCTTCGTTCACCTCAACAAATGTCTTGTGAATGACTGCTGCTATGTACAGCCAGTTCGGGTTGCCATCCATACCTGAAAAATTGGCCCTGTTGCGATTGAAGGCATCCTTCATTCCCATTGATTCAAGTATTCCTCCGAGGTAGAATTGAGAAACCATCTTGAATCTTGGCAGGAATACATTGACTTCCTCCTTGTGGAGACGCTTACTCCATCTATCCAGATTGCCGACCGTCAGGGATTTCTCCAGATCGGCCAGAGCGTCTATTTCCTTTGGCAGTAGCACCAGCATGGAAAGATCATTGCCAATATAAGGGAGTTCCAGTATTTGTATGTTCTTATACTCTCCATATCCAAGAAGCTCTTTCTGGTACATCATGGGCACAATTACTGATTCCTTTTGCGACAGGTGAAAAGGCAGATCTTCCGTAGCGCTCTTCATGAACTGGTTCGCCCAGTTACCCTTGAAATAGATCGAGTTGACGAGGACAAGTCGCGTCAGGACATCGATAGCATCTGGTTGGATTATGTTCCTGATCTTCTTCTCTGTCTTGTCCTCCACCCAAGCATTTATCATTTTACAGGCAGCTTCTCTTGCTGTCTTGTAATCAACCGGGGTAATTGTCACCCCGTAATATTTCTCGGTCAGGCTTAAATACTCTTTCAGAAAAGGATACCCTTTTTGAGGCCAAAGAGAATTTGCAACGTGTAACGTTACCTTTCCTCTTTGTTGCACAGCGTTCAGTATGGCTTGCAACTCGGCAAATGCCGGGTGGAGATGCCTCTGATCCAACGAGAAATGCATTGTCTCGGCCATTTGCCGGGCCGTATTTTCACGGGCCCCGGCGTATGTCATAGCCAGAGCCGTAGATATGCTGTAAGGGGATAGAGACAGATTGCCTTCAGTATCCTTCAGTTTCTGGTAGAGATTAAAAGCAAACCTGGTGTTTCCATCAACTACAACTTTCAGGTCTGAACTCTCCTTTGCCAGACAGGGATGGAATGCCAAAAACATCCATAGGGTTACTGCAACTGTTAAGTGTAGGCTATGATGTTTCATTGTTCCCTCTCTTTTTTCTTCTTTTCTTCGGTCCCGGTTTTATTTTCTTGCCTCTTTTCATCTTTATTTCCCGTTCTCTCCTTCTCTCCTCCTTCGCTCTTTTGATGTTGGCTGGCTTTACCCTGTATTTTTCATATGCCTCTCGACCGAGATAAAAGTGGATTGGTCCTAACCATCTTGACACTTCCTTCAAATCCTCCTGGTCAGGTCCCACGCTGTAAAAATCCAGACCGCCTTGCACTTTTTTCATCTTGAGTGTTTTTCCGTCATACGGATCTATGGGGATAGTTTCTAAAAAGGCCGGCACCAGATCATCGACCGATTCAGGATAGAAGCCTTTTGCCTCCCGATATGCAGAGGCCGCAAGAGCGACATCCATGAGCCGGTTGTACACGTCTATCATAACTATTCTACGATTGATTAATTTGGGAAAAGCATTAGGATCATTACCGCCTAAAATGGGGTATAATAAAAAATTCAAAAGACTTCCTCTTTTCCCTTCAAGCCCTGCTTTCAAAGGACTGAAATCGCGCCAGGGGCTGTATTTTGATTCAGCGATTATATTGATTTTCTCCCATTTATCTCTCACATTACTCAGATAGCTCCGGCCGATGAATACCCGCCAGAGAGATCGAGGTAACGGATGAAGAACATAAGGTAAAAATATTGAAGGCGCGCCTCCAATGCTCTCATACATCTCATCATGAGTTCGCATAAGATTCTCTATGACTTCTTTCCGCTGCATCATCAGGAAAGGGAGCTGGAGTTCATTGGCGGCTTCGTTGATCAACCATCCCTTGCAGGAAGGCAAAATGGATTGCGTATTATGGATTGGGAATGGAAATAATCCATCAACAGAAGGGTTTTGAGCCAAAAAATATTCCATATAGTCATGTTCATTTGCAGTAACGGCAAGTGAATAAAGCCATAAAATGAGTTGAGGTGAACTTTGCAGGTGTTTGACAATGGATCTGATGACGGTAAGTTCCTTAACAGCGCCGGCAGGGTTGCCTGAAAAGGCCTCTGCTTTTGCCTTCGCCCCAAGCAATCCAGCCAGGTGGTGATAACTTGGAAAGTCTGGAAATTGGAAAAGCAAAAGGAGAGATGTCCCAACCGGGGAACCCCAGAAATGGAACGGCCTGTCTGCCGCCTGGTGAAGCGTGTCGATAAGTTGCTGATTACGGCTTAATAATTCCTGTGTTTCAGGTGCCAAAGCATTCTGGTCAGGTTTAACGCAATCACGAATTCGATCCCTTTCTTGTTCATCAAGGGCGTTGGAGACTTGCTCATAAAGGGGATAGGCATTCAAGTGAGGTGGAGGCTTGGAAGGCCATGTGCCTTGCAGCCTTGTTTTCAGGTCAGAATTCACATTCGTAAATTCAATCTGCCGGCTTAGATCTATCAGGGTATAGGTTGTCAGGCTCAGGACAATGCCAATAGACATGGAACAGGCCAGGATAACTCTTTTCCACTCTCCGGCCCGGGGGGTGGAGGCCTTTGCTGAGAGGCCTTTGTGCCAGATCACCAGTGCTGTAATCAAATATATGAGGCTAAATGAGGTAGAATATGGGAACAGCCAGGACGGTATGATCAGGTTATTGTAATACATCAGGCCGGTAATCAGGGAAGCAATTCCAAATATAAATGTCAGCATACCAATGACTGCTAAAATCACTAAATGTCGCCACAGTTTCTTTTTAAACGAGGAAGAAAACGACACTGCCAGGGCCGTAAAAAACAATGACGTAAACATGGCCAGTATCCAGAGCATCGCGTATTCCATCTTATGTCCCCTTTGCCTTCATTTTGAAACAACCCAATGAACTTACATCAAAATATGCCCTCTTGTCTGAATAAAAGAGCAAAGACATGTTCACATCACGACCAGACCCACCACGGGGCATGGGTGTATTCACCGTACGCCAATATGTCAAACATGATATGTGCAACCACCGGGGATAACACACTCCCTGACCGCTCCCTCAACACCCCCATTGCAACACCGACCACAAAGGTGCATCCAGCAAGCAAGGACATATTGATAAATACCGGTTGATTGTGGAATACAAAGAGCGAGCATTTGTAGGCCGTATGACATAGAGCAGCGAAAGTAACCGCCTTGAAGGGGCCGATTCCCCGCACTCTTCCCAGGATATATCCACGGAAAAAGATCTCTTCGGTAGCACCGATCAGGGCTGCAATCACAGCGAACCGCCCGAAGACTGTTGTCGGCATTTGAAGCCCGTAGCCCCAGCGATAGGTGATTCCAAGGGCAACACCCAGGGCAAATCCGAAGGCAGTATAACCAGCCACAGCTTTTGATAATGTTTTTAAACCCAGCAATGAAGCAGGGGACGCCACATTCCTCAAGCAGTAGATGAGAGTGTAAAAGGAGATGAACAGGCCGCTGAAGGATACCAACCGGAGCGGTAGTTCGGTGTGGGCAAACAGGGCAAAAAAACACATACCGACCGCCGCCACAGTCGCTTCTGTGAGCGAGAATGTTTCCTTTTTCATCATTAGGGATAATGCCATCATTTTTTCAAGTCACCGCGGATCCTTTTTAATTCTCTTATGGTTCAAGAGAAACATAAACAGTAAAGCGGGCCACAGCATCAGGATCCATCCGGAACCCAGGCAGAAGGGCTCAGCTTCCAGGATCAGACACCCGGGTTGTGCTTTCTGTATTGCCTCAACATCACCTTTATCTCTAAATGCCGCTTTTGGAAGGGCAAGTAAACGAAGACCCTTCAGGTTGTGCA
>CAZIXY010000301.1:0-4192 GCA_964543315.1 uncultured Desulfobacteraceae bacterium
TCAAGAGCTTCCTTTATATCATCAATACTCGGGCTAGAATTTTCATCGAGTAAAGCCTTGGTGCTCAATATCATGCCCGGAGTACAAAACCCGCACTGAAATCCATACTTTTCCAGAAAGGCCTCTTGAATGGGGTTTAATTTGCCTTTTTCCGAAATCCCTTCAAGTGTAGTTATATGCGAGTTTTCGGCCTGTACGGCCAATACTAGGCACGATCTTACAGGTTTCCCATTCATAAGAACCGTGCATGTGCCGCATTCTCCCAGGTCACAGCCCTTTTTTACGCTGGTCAAATTCATTTTGGTCCGCAGGAAGTCTAGAAGGGTTTCGTTAGGTTTTACTTCTGCTTCCACAGTTCTTCCATTCAATGTAAACTTCATGGGAATTACACCTCCATACCAGATATCTTTCGAAGAGCCCGTTTCGTAAGCACCCCTGACATCTCTCGCCTGTAACTCGCTGAGGCCCTGATATCTGTAATTGGATCAACTTCCTTCTTTATCAGTTCGGCCGCATGGTCGATAGTCTCCTCGCTTACACTAATCCCTTTCAGGTCTTCTTGGACTTTATTGCTTAGCAAGGGTTTGGGAGCAACCGCGCCAGCGGCTACTTTTAAATCTTCAAACCTTCCGTTTTCAATGGTACCGAAAGCAGCTACCGATACAATGGACAGGGTGAAACTCTTTCTTCTCCCCAATTTTAGAAAGGCCCCCCGACCCTGCCTGATCGGAATGATGATTTCCCTCAATATCTCATCCGGCTCTTTAAGTGTCTTGCCAGGGCCAAGGAAGAACTCACTCAACGGAACGACTCTTTCTCCTTTAGCGCTTGCCAATGAGATGGATGCTCCCAGGACAAGAAGAGGGGGAGCAGTGTCAGCAGCAGGCGACGCACTACAGATGTTTCCGCCGATAGTTCCTTTGTTGCGGATCTGCTGGCATGCCATATATCCAATAGCCTCTGCGAGCAATGGAATCTCAGTATTGACTAGCTCAGACTTTCTAATGGCGTTCAGAGTAGTACCTGCCCCTATGTGCAAATCTTCCCCTCTTTTTTCAATAAACGCCAACTCCGGGACGGCACTTATATCAATTATTACCCTGGGACAAACGACACGCTTTTTCATCCAAACTAGAAGGTCCGTCCCTCCTGCAAGTAACCTTGCCTCTTCCCTATACTGTTCAGCGAGACTCACAACTTCCTTCACTGACCGAGCTGAGAAATACTCAAACCTTGGTAGTGGTCTAATTTCACCCTCCATATTCATCTCTCCTTATTATTCAGCGAAAAATAGATGTCTTCAGCATTAAGTGGCAAATCGTAAAATCTCACACCTATTGCATCATAGACTGCGTTGGCAATCGCTAATGGTGTAGCTATCAAGGCTATTTCCCCTACACCCTTAGCTCCATAACCGGAGTACTTATATTCGTCTTCAACTGCCACGAAATCCGATAACTTCGGTTTATCTTTTATGGTGGGGATTACATAGTCCGTAAAGGAACTGTTTAGCATTAAGCCGTTTTCACATATTACCTTTTCCCTCAACCCATACCCGTAGCCCAATAGACCACACCCATTCACCTGACCCCTTACTACCTCAGGTTGTATGATCTTCCCGGCTGCTACTCCTGGGTAAAGCGCTATTACATCAACTTCTCCAGTTTCTGTATCGACTTCAACTTCTGCAATGGTGCAACCAAATGTATAGGCCGCGTACGGCTCACCTTGGCCGGTCTCTGGGTCTGGATAGCCCCGTCTAGCTAAGATAAAACCGTACTCAGAGGGATTGATGCCCCTCTGATACATTTCTATAGCAAGTTCTCTAAAAGATATTTTGTTTGAGGGGTTACCCTGTTCATAGGCAATTCCATTTTCTATGAGCACTGCTTCCTCATCGCAGCCTAAAAGCTCTGAAGCAAGGGAGCCGAGTCTTCTTCTGAGCTTAAGTGCTGCATCTACTGCCGCTGTACCCCCTATAAACGTGCCTCTTTGCGCATGAGTCTCGCCACTGTCAGGCATGCGACTGGTATCATTTGTTTCCACCTTTACCCATTCATAAGGTATGCCAAGTGTTTCAGCCACCATCATGGCATGAGACGTGACAGTGCCCTGCCCTATCTCTACAATGCCGGTGCAATAGATAACACTCCCATCAGGGTTAAGAATCAGTGAGGCACCAGCCCAATCCTTCTTGAAACCGGTTGTACCGCAGCCATGCCAACTGCATCCAACCCCAATTCCTCGCTTCTTTTTGGAGCCGTTGTTCTTTGACACCCTGGCCTTTTTTGAATGCCAATCTGCCTTTTCAGCCACCTTGATGATTAGATCTTTAATTCCAACAGAGTGGTCCAGCAATTGGCCAGTGCCTGTTTTGGAGCCTGGGACCAAAGCATTCAACACACGGAATTTCACTGGGTCCATCTCGAGTTTCTCTGCCAACAAATCCATTTGCGTTTCTGTAGCGAACAGCATCTGAGGATTCCCGAACCCGTTGAAGGCCGCAACAGGAAGGTTATTCGTATAAATAGCCATGCCCAGTATCTTGCAATTCGGTACTTCATACACGCCCGTTGCATGATACGCAGCTCTTTTCATGAGCCCAAAAACCTGCGATGCATAACCCCCACAGTCACAAATGTACTCGACTTCAATTGCCTTCAGCTTGCCATCCTTCGTCGCACCGGTTTTGTACTTGATTTCAAAGGGCGTTCTCTTGAAACGAAAAGCAAACGATTCATATCGGGTGTAAACAATCCTGCAAGGCCTTCCCGTTATGTAAGCTGCTAAGGCAGCCAAACTGGATATGACGGGGCCATAGGTGTCCTTCCCCCCAAAACCTCCGCCGACATAAGGAGTAATAATTCTAACCTCGGATTCCCGTAATCCGAGTATCCTCGCCACAGTTGTCCGTGTCCTGAATGGCCCCTGATTTGTGGAGATAACAGTCATACCACCTCTCTCCTCAGGGAGAGCAATGGCCGCTTCCGGTTCAAGATATGCATGGTCCTGTGATCCCGCGTTGTACGTGTTTTCTACGATAACGTCGCACTCCTTAAATGCCCGTTCAACATCCCCCTTTTCGATATTCACTTCACCCGGAGATTTCTTATCGTGAATTTCAAATTCTCCCTGCAAGGCTTCCTTCGGATCAAAGACAGCAGGCAGTTCCTCATACTCAACCTTGACCGCATCTGCCCCGGCCCAAGCTGCTTGCTCGTCTTGCGCTACCACTAGAGCCACTATCTCTCCCACATAACGCACCTTGCTTGATGCTATAAGCGGTTGATCATCTATATAGTATCCACACTGATTTTCACCTGGCACGTCTTCAGCAGTTATCACGCATTCGACGCCAGAAACTTGCAATGAAGCTTCTTTGTTAATATCCTTTATCAGTGCATGAGGATATGGGCTCCTCACCGGTCTTACCACCAATGTGTTACTCATCAAGTAATCCGCAGTATATTTCGCCTTCCCAGTTACTTTCTCAAGAGCGTCGACCCTTCTAATGTTTTTTCCCACTATCTGGTAGTCTTTGCCTTTCAATAATTTCCTGACTTCCTCTAAGTACTCTCGATGCATTATCGCCTCCCAATACCTAGAATATCTGTCTGCTCAAATACCTTCTCCACCACTGCTATAGCCCCATTCAATGCCTCGCCCTTAAAGCGCACCCTTAGCGCGGATTCAAGCATATCACGATTTACTATCTGATCAACGGACGCCAAAAATGCTAAGGATGCCAAGGCCCAGTCCGCCTTCTTTATTTTCCAGGCCCTAAAATCAACATCAACTACCCTGGCCTTGCTAGGGGGTATTTTTGTCCCCACAGCGCGAACGACCAGAACGTCCTCATCGAGCTGACCAAACAGGTTTTTTCGTCTTTCAATTCCCTCGGAAGCAAGCGCAATCACAGCCGTAGGTACCATAATCCCCGTATAATCAATTTCTTCGGGTGATAGTATGACCTCAGTTATTGAAGGGCCTCGCAACACTGTTATGTTATATTCATTTTTCTGAGTCACCCTGAGTCCTGCATGCAAACCTGCCATCGCCAGGATCTCGCCTGCGGTCACGATTCGTTGCCCCGCTGCACCAAGGATAACCACTTCCTCTCGCCTAGATTTAGGAGGATCAAAAAGCCGCTCTATCTCACGGGGTAAAGAAGCCGGCTTCTGAGACTGTGCCT
>CAZIXY010000302.1:0-4163 GCA_964543315.1 uncultured Desulfobacteraceae bacterium
GGACTGAAAATCCCCGTGTCCGCAGTTCAATTCTGCGTCTCGGCACCAGAAAAAACAATAATAAAAAGGGGGCTAACCGATTTCATGGTTAACCCCCTTTTTTTGCAAAAGTACTTGCGGCATTGAAAAAAGTCTCTTGAGTTTTAGGTAAATCATGTTAGACAAAAATGATTCGATTGTGATAGACTTAAAACGTTTTTCCTTGCGCCCTGAGCAATAGTTTTTTAGGCAATGAATCGGTTGTGATTCGGAGTTGATAACGTGTATGCGTTGAACAGGAGGGAAACCAATGACAAAAAAAATTCTCATCGTCGATGATGAGAAAGACATGCTCCTGTCCCTAAAAGAAGGGTTCGAAAGCTACAGAGAAATATTTTCTGTGTTATTGGCGGAAGACGGTGAACAGGCCGTGGACAAGCTAAGGGAAAACGCTGTTTCTTTGGTTGTTACCGATCTTAGAATGCCCCGAATGGACGGATTTTCCCTCCTGATTCATATAATGACCCATTATCCGGACATACCCGTAATCATAATAACTGCTTACAGCAGACCTGTTATGGCGCGGATGGCCATAAAAATAGGGGCCGTGGAATACATCGAAAAACCCTTCAGGATGGAAAATCTGGCTAAAAAAATCATTTCTATCCTGGAAAAGCAATCGGACGGCGGAGTATTTACGAGTGTCTCAGCCGCCATGTTCACCCAGTTGATTGAGATGGAGCAGAAAACATGTACTGTAAGATTGGTTAACAGGTCGACCAATAAACGCGGCGTGCTTTTTTTTCGGGAGGGAGCCCTTATAGATGCAAGAGTCGACAATACCCAGTGTGAGACAGCCGCCCGAGAGATATTGACATGGGATGATGTTATTCTTTTTATCCAGGACAAATGCACCCAGAAGGAGAAAAAGATCCGTACAGAATTTCAGGAGATCCTTGATGATGCTATGAGTCTGAAAGAGGAATCCGCCCGATCTTGAAATACGTCAACGAGTCTCCTGATCTTTTTAACTCAAATCAAAGAGCATAGTAATCCCGGTACCAAACAGCAAACTTCCTGATACCTTCTCTCACCGATGTTTTGGGATCAAATCCAAGCAATTTTCTCGATTTTGTTATATCCGCAGCCGTATCAGCCACATCCCCCGGCTGCATCGGCATGAGTTTTTTATCAGCTACAAGGCCTAACTCCTCTTCAAGAATACTTATAAACTCCAAAAGCCCCACCGAATTCGAATTCCCGAGATTAAATATTGAATAGGATGAAGGTCTTTCAAGTGCTGCGACGGTACCTTCGACAATATCGTCAATATAGGTGAAATCCCTGTTCATGAGACCGTTGTTAAAAACTTTTATCGGCCTTTTCCTTAAAATAGCCTCTGCAAAAATAGAAAGCGCCATGTCCGGCCTGCCCCATGGGCCATAAACCGTGAAGTATCTGAGACCTGTGCAGGGTATCCGGTACAAATGGCTGTAGGCGTGGGCGATCAACTCGTTTGCCCTTTTTGTGGCACCGTAAAGCGAGATTGGCGTATCAACCCGATCTTCCTCACTGAAAGGAATCTTCTTGTTATTTCCATAAACGGATGAAGAGGATGCATAAACAAAATTTGCGACCCCATATTTTCGTGCAAATTCGAGGAGGTTCAAAAAGCCCTCCAGATTGCTCTTTTGATAAGAAAAGGGATCTTTCAGGGAATACCGGACTCCTGCCTGGGCAGCCAGATTACATACCAAATCCACGCTGTGCTCTTTAAAAATCTTTTCAAGGGCTTCAAAGTCTTGAATCTCATTTTTATAAAACACAAAACTTTCATGCGATTTCAAAAGGTCGAGCCTGCTCCTCTTGAGAGAAACATCGTAATAACTGTTCAGGTTATCAACGCCAATAACGCTGTCCCCCATGTCAAGCAGCTTTTTGGACAGATGAAAACCAATGAAGCCTGCCGAGCCCGTCACCATTATTGTTCTGTTCTTTTCTGCCACGCTCAAGTTTCCTTTTCACTTAAATATATACGCATTGTCAGTGTTGTTCCATACCAAATAAACAAATCAAATGCTATAAATATTTGTGTTTTAGGGGCATCGACAAGCCAGGGGCCGCGTGTCCACCCTCCGCAGTAGACTGCTACGGAGGACGGGCAACTCAGGAGCAGATGCGGGCTGGAGAAGAGTGCTATGCCGAGCCGTCTAAACAAGATCCTTATCATGGCAAACGGGCCATGGCGATCTCTTTTCAAATTGCCCATCCCGACTTCTGCCGAACTTGCGCCTCTGGCGGGATAGTCGAACGCCCCCATTCCCGCAAACACACTGCCTGGAGCAGATGTTGAAGGTTGAAGCGGTTTTTTCTTAATGACTGCTGGAAGGCCTTCGTGATTTCAGGCTGTTATGGGATGGGGGACCCCCTGGCCCCGAGCCCTGAGCTTGTCGAACGGGCGAGGGGAACATCGGAGGGGGGAGGCTTCACCCGCACATAACTGTATGAAATCACCAGGCCGATAAGCCCGGAATCGAAGAAAAAATTGCCTCAAGCTTTCTAATTTCCGATTCCCCATCTTGGTTTTTCCCGTTTTCATATGTCTTATGATCATGCGATCTAAAGAAGCCGTTAGGAAAGGAGGATCGGGGAGCATGATAAAAAAAGATTGTATTCAGAAATAAAATTCATGCTTTCCGAATACAATCTTTTGGTTCACATTATCTTGGCGGGCTCAAATCCTGCCATGTCATCAGCTGGTTGGGACGGGAACTTACATCATACCGCCCATGCCGCCCATGCCGCCCATACCACCTCCAGGAGGCATTCCAGGCATTTCTTCTTTCTTCTCCGGTTTTTCTGCAACCATTGCCTCGGTGGTCAAAAGCAGTGATGCAACCGACGCCGCATTCTGGAGTGCAAAGCGTGTGACCTTTGTGGGATCTAGAATTCCTGCCTTCAGAAGGTCTTCATACTCACTTGTCTCGGCATTAAAACCAAAGGCGCCTTTTCCTCCCTTTACTTTTTCAACAACCACCGAACCCTCGGCTCCGGCATTGTTTGCGATTTGGCGAATCGGCTCTTCCAGGGCACGCATAACAATATTGACGCCTGACTGTTCTTCGCCTTCTAACTTCAATTTCGCTATCGCCGGGATCGTTCGAACTGTTGCAACACCGCCACCGGGGACAATACCCTCTTCAACAGCCGCCCTTGTGGCATTCAGGGCATCTTCCACTCTTGCCTTCTTTTCCTTCATTTCGGTTTCTGTTGCCGCACCGACATTGATCACAGCTACTCCACCGATCAACTTGGCCAGTCTTTCCTGGAGCTTCTCACGGTCATAATCGGAAGTCGTTTCATCGATCTGTGCCCGTATCTGCTTGACCCTGCCTTCAAGGTCTTCGCGTTTTCCGCCACCGTCGACGATTGTTGTATTGTCTTTATCAATATTGACTGTCTTGGCCGTACCAAGATCGTTCAGGGTAACATTTTCCAGTTTAAGGCCCAAATCCTCTGAAATCACGCGTCCCCCGCTGAGGATAGCGATATCTTCCAGCATTGCCTTTCTCCGGTCACCAAACCCGGGGGCCTTTACAGCCGCAACCTGCAGGGTCCCTCTTAACCTGTTGACCACCAATGTTGCGAGGGCCTCTCCTTCGACGTCTTCGGCAACGATCAGGAGTGGTTTTCCCATTTTTGCGATCTGCTCTAAAATCGGTACAAGATCCTTCATGGAGCTGATCTTCTTTTCGTGAAGAAGTATATAAGGTTCGCTGAGCAATGATACCATCTTTTCGGCATCCGTGACAAAATAAGGGGAAAGATACCCACGGTCAAACTGCATTCCCTCCACAACTTCCAGGGTTGTGTCCATGCTCTTTGCTTCTTCGACTGTGATAACGCCCTCTTTGCCGACCTTGTTCATGGCCTCGGCAATGATGTTCCCGATTGTAGCATCATTATTTGCGGATATGGTCCCTACCTGTGAGATCTCATCCTGGTCCTTGGTAGGCTTGGAAATCTTTTTGAGCTCATCCACCGCAACCTCCACGGCCCTTTCAATTCCCCTTTTGATGGCCATAGGGTTGACTCCGGCTGCCACAAGCTTGGAACCCTCTCTATAAATAGCCTGGGCAAGGACTGTCGCTGTAGTCGTACCATCCCCCGCCACATCAGATGTT
>CAZIXY010000303.1:0-4160 GCA_964543315.1 uncultured Desulfobacteraceae bacterium
CATGCCGTGTCTGTATTGAATGCGGTAGGTATAAGCGTCAATGACGAAAACAGGGCGCGAGGCGGCATACAGAAGGATACTGTCAGCAGTTTCAGGCCCCACCCCGTTAACAGAAAGCAGACCTTGCCTGAGTGTTTGCGTGTTTTCATCCATGAACATGGAAAGATTTCCCTGGTAGCGCTCCGCAATGAAATTCATGAGATTCTTCAGTCTCTTCGTTTTGATGTTATAGTACCCGGCCGGGCGGAGCAAGCGGGCCAATTCGGCGCTAGGCGCAGCATTAAGTTTAACCACTGAAATCAATCCTTTATCCTTCAGGTTTTCAATAGCCTTTTCCACATTTTTCCAGTTCGTATTTTGGGTTAAGACAGTGCCGACCATCACCTCCAAAGCCGTCTCTGCCGGCCACCAGTTTTGAGGGCCAAAATGATTCAGCATGAGGTCGTACATCTCCATGAGTCTTTGACCTGTCACGCTATGCATGGTGGATTTGGGATTGCGTGTTAAGGGATCGTGTTCCATTTTGCGCCATTAAGTCCGGATGAGTCTATCATCAAAGCACGCATCTTGCCTTGACAGGGCATGAAAGATACCTTAGATTTAGCGTCCATGTCAATAACCTCAAAGTTCTACTTTGGGCAGGATTAACAGGGCTTTTATTAAGCGGGACTAAATATTCATGGCAGCTGCTCATAAACTCACGAAAACCAGAAACATTGGTATTATAGCCCATATTGACGCCGGCAAGACCACAGTCACCGAACGGGTCTTATTCTATACCGGCCGCGTTCACAAGATGGGTGAGGTTCACAATGGTGAAGCAACCATGGACTGGATGCTGGATGAAAAGGAACGGGGGATTACCATTACCTCTGCCGTGACTTCCAGCCAGTGGCGCGGCCATGATATTAATATTATTGATACTCCCGGTCACGTGGATTTCACAATAGAAGTGGAGCGCGCCCTTAGGGTGCTCGATGGGGCAATCGGGATTTTTTGTGCAGTTGGTGGTGTTGAACCACAATCTGAAACAGTGTGGCACCAGGCAGACAGGTACAAGGTTCCGAAGATAGCATTTGTAAACAAGCTGGACCGGATTGGCGCTGATTTTTACAGGGTCGTGGAAATGATCAAGGATAGACTGGGGGCCACACCACTTGTTCTGCAGTTGCCTTGGGGTACGGAAGACAGTCTCAAGGGTGTTGTTGATCTTATCAAGATGAAAGGCATTCTATGGGAGGAAGAGACTCTCGGCGCAGAGTTCCGAGAGGTTCCCATTCCTTTGGAATTGGCCGAACAGGCCACCAAATATAGAGACATGCTCCTTGAAATTTTGGCCGATAAAGACGACCAGATAATGGAAAAATACCTGTCGGAAGAAAAAATTGAAAATCGAGAATTAAGACAGGCCATACGAACAGCGACCATCAAACTGGAACTTGTCCCGGTCTTCTGCGGGGCGGCCTTAAAGAACAAGGGCATCCAACCGCTTTTAGATGGAATTGTAGATTATCTTCCCTCCCCCGTTGAAATACCTTCAGTTATTGGACTTACCCCCGAATCAGGGAAAGAAATTTCCCGTCGTGCGGAGGCGAAGGGTCCTTTTTCAGCCCTGGCGTTCAAAGTGATGATGGATCAGGGGAGGAAAATGACCTATGTCAGGGTTTACTCCGGCACCGCAAAAACAGGAGATCTGGTATATAATCCCGGCAAGAATATTAAAGAAAAGCTGGCACGGATCCTGAAGATGCATTCTAATAAAAGAGAAAGAATTAACCATGCGTCGGCAGGGGATATTGTTGCAGTGATGGGTCTTAAGTTAACGACCACAGGAGACACGCTCTGCGCGGAAGACAGCCCGATTCTGCTGGAGGCGATTCAATTCAATGAACCTGTCATCAGTGTGGCTGTCGAACCTAAAAGGGTTCAGGATCATGATAAGCTCTTGGACGCCTTGAGTAAAGTTTCGGACGAAGATCCCACATTCAAGTTCAAGATCGATGAGGAAACAGGTCAAATGGTCATTTCCGGGATGGGTGAGCTGCATCTGGAGATCATTATCGGAAGGCTCAAGCGAGATTTTTTTGTGGAAACCAACCAGGGAAAACCCCAGGTCGTCTACAGGGAAACAGTAACAAAACCTGTGCAGCATGAAGAAGTATTCCAGAGGGAGCTGGCAGGGCAGCAGCATTTTGCAGGCGTTATTATAGAGGTTTCACCCCTGCCGAGGGGTACCGGTAATCGTTTCGTAAGCCGTTGTGATAACCTGGATCTTACCGAAGAGTTTTTGGATGCCATACGCCAGGGTTTTTCAGAAGCTGAGGCCAGTGGTGTCCTTATGGGTTACCCGGTTATTGATGTCCAGACGGCGCTTCTTGATGTCCGCGTAAAAGAGACATCCGACGTCATGGCCTTTAGGATAGCCGTGATCATGGCATTCAAAAATGCATGTCAGGAGGCGGATCCCCTCCTCTTAGAACCGATTATGGAGGCCGAGGTTCTGGTTCCGGAGGAGTTTACAGGTGAGGTTATCAATGACCTGAATGCGCGTCAGGGTAAGATCGAGCAGATCGCAAGCAAAGGACCTGTTCAAGTACTGACCGCCAGCGTTCCACTTTCAAAAATGTTCGGCTATTCAACATCTCTTCGATCTGTCTCCCAGGGGCGGGGTACCTTTTCAATGCAATTCAGCCACTATGACAAGGCATAAGGAAGCCTTCGATCTGCATTCAATACGAAGCCGGGCGGCTCGGCATGGCACTTTTCTGCGAACAAGGTGAGCTATCGGCAATCAGCACTCGGCCAGCAAAATACCAAAACAAGAGTTTGACTGCTGATCGCCGACCGCTGAAAGCTCCATTCAGAAACAGATTGTTTCTGGATGGACATGCGTGCTTTCGAAGAGTCCCATGCCCCGCCTGCAGACGGCGGGCAAGCTTCGCCTTTCACAGGTACAAAGTAATTCAAAAGCGAGACAGGGTGGCTCAGCCTAAAGACCCCTTTGGGGAAACAGGGGTGTGTACTTGCTCGTTTTTAGGTTTACGACCAAAATCCCGGAGACAATCAGCATCAATGCCAGCAGGATATTATAAGTGAAAGGTTCGCCGAGCACCAGCACTCCAAGAAAAACCCCAGCTATGGGCATTAGGAATATAAAGGAATGAAGTGCCACGGCACCATGTCTCTGGAGCAAAGCTGTCCAAGCCACAAAACCAAATGAGGCTGTTACGAGGCTCTGGTATAAAAGAGAGGTTGCTACTTTCAGGTCTATGTTTGATATCATTATGCCATCAAACACAAAACCTTCAAGAAAGAAGAACGGGACCGAGAGCGCCATGGGGTAGAGCACGATTTGAAAGGGGTCAAATGCGTTTATAATCCTTTTTGTGTAAACCGTGTTACAGGCCCACACAAAAGCGGTAGCGAGGATCATGATATCCCCAATTCGAATATCCGTTGTTACCTCCTTTTTTCCAAGAAAGACTAAAACCATTCCTGTGAACCCCATCAAAAGGCCAAGGGTCTTCTTTTTCGTGATCCGGTCTCCAGGAATAAAATAATGGGCCAGAAAAAGCACAAAGAAGGGTTGAAGGTTAATAAGCAAGGTTGCCCTGGAAGCAAGGGTTTTACTGAGTCCCAAATAGAGTAAGGAAAGCTGGGCAATGTAGAATGCAGAGATAACCAGCACCTGGTGGAATTGTCCCTTTTTAATAATTAATGTTCGGTGGGTCATTATGGCCCAGGCAAGAATAGCCAATCCTGCTATAGTGAAGCGGATCCCTGCTGTCGTGAATGGTCCAAGGCCGGAAAAAGCGATCTTAATAGCCACGGCATTGGAACCGAAAATAATGCATAAAAATGACGTGAAAAGGGCGGTTAAAAGAGGGAGTTCTTGATTATTAGGAGGTGGTTCTGTCATAAAATAAATTCTTTTTTGGAGGTTTAGGTCCCAGTCCCATGCCCCGCCTGCCAGAAGGCGGGCAATCTTCGCCTCAAAAGTCCCATCCTTTGAGTGGGGGTTGTTTATTTTTCTCCACAGGTTGTTTTCCAGGAGCGTTGTTTTTTGCAAACAGGAGCATAGGGAAATTATGATGGGGTGTCAATTATGACGGACTCGTAAAAAGTCCGGCAATCCCGCAAAGCGGGAGGGTGAGGGTGGA
>CAZIXY010000304.1:0-4118 GCA_964543315.1 uncultured Desulfobacteraceae bacterium
AAGATCCTGGGGCGCATGGCCTCTCAAAAGGGAATTCGCTTCAGCAAAGTGGTGAGCCTGGGAAATGAATGCGACCTCACCTGCGCGGACTTTTTGACATATCTCGGAAGAGACCCGGATACAGGTCTTATTGGGGGTTATATAGAGGGTATCAAGGACGGTCCCCTTTTCCTCAATGCCCTGAGAAAGTCATCGCTGGAGAAACCCGTAATACTGTGGAAGGTGGGATTGACTCCCGAAGGATCTCTGGCAGCCGCTTCTCATACAGGTGCACTGGCAGGTGCAGGTGAGATATGGAACGGGGTGGTCGGGCAGGGTGGGGCTGTTCCGGTTACGGGCTTTGAGGCCTGGGTGGATACCTTGATGGGTTTTGCTTTGCTGCCTTCCCGCCTTGGCGACCGTCTTGCCATCATCTCAGGGCCTGGAGGGCTGGCAGTATCCGCTGCCGAGGCATGCGGAAGCGTGGGTCTCAAACTGGCGAAGCTCTCAAATGAGTCAAGGGCCGACTTGGCCGGGTTTGTTCCGCCAACGGGGACCAGCCTTCGGAATCCCATAGATGTGGGACTCACGCCGTTTCTCCAGACGGAAATTTACGTCCGGGCCGCCCGGACCGCTGCTCAAGATCCGGGAGTTGATGCCGTGGTAGTCATCGGGATAGGCATGAATCGGGAAATCAATCGTGTCTATACGGAATCCATGATCCAGGCAACAAAAGAATTTGAGAAGCCCTTTATAATGATAAACATTCCGGGATTTGACCCGGAACTTGCCCAAAGATTTTGCGAGGCCGGGGTCCCGTTTTTTGAGACATCCGAGCGCGCGATGATCACTTATGCGCGGGTACGGCGATATCAGTTGTGGCGCCGTAAAATGATGAAAGGAGAACAGCAATGATCACAGATAATATGAATGAGATCCTGGACGAATTGCCGGAAGGGGTTAAACTCGTCGGGGCAGCAAAGACGAGGACTCCGGATGAGATCCTGGAAGGCGTCGAGGCGGGCCTGAAGATCATTGGAGAAAACTACGTACAGGAGGCGGAAAGGGCCTTCCAAGCGATAGGTGACAGGGTAAAATGGCATATGATCGGACACCTCCAGTCCAACAAGGCAAAAAAGGCGGTTAAGATTTTTGACATGATCGAGACTGTGGATTCCATCAAACTTGCAAAGGCCATTGACAGGGCATGCGCCAATATCGGGAAGGTCATGCAGGTGCTTATAGAAATCAACAGCGGTGAAGAGCCGCAAAAGGCAGGAGTCTTACCTGAAGATGCCCTCTCGTTGGTCAGGGACATATCTGAGCTCAAAAATATAAAGATCATGGGTCTCATGACCATGGGTCCCTTTACCGGAGATCCGGAAGATGCCCGCCCGTATTTTCAGAAAACAAAAAGACTTTTCGAAGAGATGAAGGAGATGAACCTTCCCGGTGTTGAGATGGTTTATCTTTCCATGGGCATGTCGAATTCTTATAAGGTCGCCCTGGAAGAAGGGGCCAATATGGTCAGGATCGGGACGAAGATATTCGGGGAGCGGCAATATGATTAGTGCCTAAGGGCTCAGGCTCAAGGGAGGATAAGTAGAGAAACCTGGCTTTGGACCTTGAAAAGCCACGTTTGATCTGTTAACGGCACGGGCGTGATGAGGCTGTGGGCAGTTAATAGCGAATACCGGCTGAGGAAATAGCATAAAATCATCGATGAGCGATTCTGGAATTGAGGATAGGGAGGTTTGTAGGGAGCATTGAGTTTTGCGGCCAAAGAGATAAAACGCCTCATGGGTAAGGCGATTCACAACCACAAGATGATCATGGACGGCGATCATGTCCTGGTGGCCGTTTCCGGCGGCAAGGATAGCATGACCCTTTTGCGGTTTTTAAGTGAAAGAATTCAACGGATACCCATTGATTACAAAATGACGGCAGTGCATGTGGATCCTGGTTTTGGGGCGGACACGGGCGCACAGATGGAGGCCTTCTTTTCGGACAATGGCTTTGAAAACAGGGTGATTCAGAGCAATATCGGTCCCAGGGCCCATGGATCGGAGAATCGTGAAAACCCGTGCTTTCTCTGTTCCCGTCTCAGAAGAAAATTGCTTTTCGAACTGGCAGCTGAAATAGGCTGTAACCGGATCGCCTTCGGGCACCACAAGGATGACCTGATCGAAACCTTTTTTCTGAATGTTTTTTACGGGGCTTCCATCAGCACCATGCTTCCCGTCCAGGAATTTTTTAATGGAGAGCTGACGGTTATCCGGCCTCTCTATCTTGTCGACGAGGCCGTGATCAGGCGTCACGCCCAGAACATGGATTGGCCTGAAATCCAGCTGGGCTGCCCGACCTCGGGTTCTTCAAAGAGGGAAGAAATCAAGAATATGCTCACTCGTTTCTACCGGTCCAACAAAAAGATAAAGGGTAATATCTTCCACGCCCTCAAGAACGTGAATCCTGATTATCTGTTGTAAAAGAAAGTGTCGCAAGGAATAAGATGCTCAACGTTGTCACCACGATTGTACCGATATTCATAGTTATTCTCTTAGGCTGGGTTCTCAGCCGGAAAGGTATTCTTCCTTTTCATCTCATCAGCCCTCTCAACCGGATCGTTTATTATCTCGCTATTCCCGCACTGATCTTCAGGGAGGTGGCAAAGGCTTCCTTTGAAGCCAATTTTTCGCTGCCCCTTTTGGCGGGGACGTTGATTCCACTCTTGGTGATGCTTCTTATCGGTGCCTGCGTCGGCCGTTTCTATGCCGTCCCCCGTCGTGATTTAGGCACGTTTACCCAGACCTGTTTTCATGGAAATCTCGGCTATATCGGTCTTGCCGTAGCCTTTTATTTTCTTGGGAAAGACGGGCTCACACGTGCCAGCATTTTAGCCGGGTTTCTTATGCTGTTTCAGAATTTTCTTGGTGTCGTCAGCCTTCAGGTGGGTTCCGGGCGTCCCGACAAGGGTTTTCGGTTCTTTTTTGTCTGCAAAAAGATTTTTGTCAATCCTGTTATCCTATCCGCGCTCATGGGCATATTGTTTTCCCTATCCGGGATGAACATGCCCCAGACCTTAGACAGGAGCCTGGGCATATTGAGCGGCATGGCTCTCCCCCTTGCCCTTCTCGTCATAGGGGCTTCCCTGTCATTCGACCTCATAAAGTCGCACCTTAAACCGGCCCTCAGCGCGGGACTCCTGAAGCTCGTGATACTTCCCGCACTGGGAATTTTGATGTATTTGATGCTCGGGCTTTCCGTATCTCAGTTTCTACCAGGCCTGATACTTCTGGCAGCGCCGACGGCGACCATTACTTATGTCATGGCCGGTGAAATGAATGGTTCGCCGCAACTGGCGTCGGCAATTGTATCGATAAGCACCCTTCTGTCCTCACTGACGTTCATTTTCTGGCTGGGCCAGTTCAGTTGATATCAGGCAATAAAGACAGCCATCAATAAAGACAGAGAGATAATGAAGAGAAGCGTGAACAGCAGGATATAAGCTGAGGCCGGCACAGGAAGGACTCTTCCTTTTAATTCTTTGCACAGGTCATTTTTTTAGGATATAATTCTCCTGCCGTTTATTGCGTTTCAATTCTTGATCATGTTCACATGGGCAGATAATTCCTTCAAAGGCATTTCGCGAAGACTCAAAGGGGGTCCTTTATGAAAAAGGCGGCGAGGATAATTGGTGCTCTTTTCATTTTGTTTTCAATTTTTCCGTTTGGTATTTGCGCATACTGCTATATGAGCGCTACCAGTTTTCTTAATAAGGCGGAAAAGACAAATGGGACGGTATTGGAAGTTGTAGAACGAAAAACCAGCGACGGAACAACATATTATCCTGTTTATTCATTTGTAGATGTTTACGGCACAGAACACAAAATATATTCCAACTCGGGAAGTTATCCGCCGCAATATGAAGTCGGAGATCCCATATCAATTCTTTATGATCCGGATAATCCAAAAGAAATAAAAATGGATTCTTTCGGATCGATCTGGATAGGGACTATAATAGCAGGTGTATTGGGGGCTATTCCCTTTTTTATAGGGATCGTTTTTCTCTTAATCGTTCCCGTAATAATTAATAGGGTTATTGCGGGAACAGGTGAACGGGCTTCCATAGAACATCCGCC
>CAZIXY010000305.1:0-4099 GCA_964543315.1 uncultured Desulfobacteraceae bacterium
TAAGGTTTTCTTAACGACCTCAACATATTCATCCCATGTTTGTTCACGTAGGATGCGTAAACGCTCACACTCTTTTTCCCGGCTTATCAAGAGGTGTTGTAAGACCTCTTCTATCCTTTCAACAGTAGCCTCTTTAACGTATAGGTATGGTAAGCCCACAGCCTCCACCATGAGTAGACGAGTATCCGTTCCTACAGCGAGTGATGGAATCCCTATGCTTGCCAAGGCGATTGAAGCGTGTAGACGATTACATAAGCCAACCTTGACCCGAGAAAGCATGGAGAAATATTCCTGAGAGTTCTTAGGGAGAACACGAGGTATTGTTGGGTTAACTTCGAATGCCAATCTATATTCTTTCTGATCATGACACAAGAATAACACTTGATAATGCTTACGTATCCTTTCGATGACTACTTTTACCGTATTTTTCCATACCGTCGGATCAATGTTCTGTCCCCAGTCGTAATGACCGCCTTTTTCCATATAATTGATTACCACAAAGTCCTCATCGGTTGGACGGTTAATAAACGGCCTTCCGGCAAGCAGTGCTGGGCAAGGAATGAGAGGACAAGATTGACCAAGACTTTCGAAAAGACGTTGAGCAACCTTGTCTCGAACTGTAGTAATCCGGCAATACCCCAAGATTTTTTTTAGATAAAGGGCGTCCCTTTCATCATTGACTCGGCGAGGTGGCTTTTCCCATAGATAGCACGAACCAGCCCCTAAGTTCAGCACAGGCACTCCCTTTTGACTCAAACGTCCCACAACCTGGTACCACAAAGGCTCGGCCCATTCACACCGTGAGCAACCTGCCCAAACTACTGGCGCGCCACACTGCACGATGAGGTCACAACTATCAAATAGACTTAATCCGAAACCGGACAGCAGCTTTGCTATGATGCGTTTGGCTCCATTCCTACCCCTCGGTAACATCTGTGGCCAATGAATAGGATGCCACCTTGGATACACCATAAATGGTTGATGTTTATTAACCATTACAAACTTAAGTTGCTGCCCTTTAAAAACTTCTGACAGCACAAGGCAAAGCCCCTCCCGGATAAAGTCATCCCCTATATTAGTGCCGATAGTTGTAATTAACCCTATGCGCATTGCTCGTGCTATACCAAGTCGTTAGTGGCAATGAACCTGAACCTTACTGCCAAAGGCAGCTTACCTATCCATCGCTCGACCATGTATGGTGTATTAGGCAAATTCCGCTGAGACCTTCAGGGCTCCGTCCCGTTCCATAGAAATCTCCTTCAATTACTTGGAAGACCAACGCGTCATTGATATGATCCGCAAGTTCTCCGTGGTTATTAATGGACACGTTCACGCGATACAATCCAGGAGACAGAGGGAGTGGCCCTAACCAGCACCTAACAGAGCCAACAGGAGGTAGGTCATAGAATAGGGTACCCGATACCTCACTATCAAAATGTAAAAGAGGTTGCCCTATATAATTATAGATGGTTATCTTAAATCTAGGTTGCCCTAATGGATACATAGACTCATAGTTAGTTATGAAACCCACTTTCTGGCCTGACATCACTTCATGTAGCGGGTGTTTCTCTTCATCAACCAAGCAAAAATCTACGATACGAACTTCTCCTGAACCCTTGCGATCCTGACGCTCACGAAATGAAAGACTAGCCAGATTTACCGAAAATGAAACATAAGTTTCGATTACCTTATCTGCCCTCTCTTCTTCAACTACTTTACCAGAGTCGAGTAAAATAGCCTTGGAGCAAAGTGCAGCAATCGCCCCCATGTTGTGGCTCACAAAGAGCACAGTGCGACCCCCTTTTGCAACATCGTCCATTTTGCCAAGGCATTTCTTTTGGAAGGCGGCATCACCCACGGCCAGAACCTCGTCCACCAGGAGGATTTCGGGTTCCAGGTGAGCGGCTACGGCAAAGGCAAGGCGCATGTACATACCGGAGGAATACCTTTTGACCGGGGTGTCCACGAATTTTTCGAGTTCAGCAAAGGCGATGATTTCATCGAACTTT
The DNA here is from genome assembly GCA_964543315.1 of uncultured Desulfobacteraceae bacterium. Classification (GTDB taxonomy): domain Bacteria; phylum Desulfobacterota; class DSM-4660; order Desulfatiglandales; family Desulfatiglandaceae; genus JAFDHL01. The sequence continues at coordinate 2,010 of CAZIXY010000305.1, forward strand.
CGCGTAACTTCCCACCGATCCATCCCCAGGATGGCACCGTAAAGATACACGTTTTCATGCCCTGTCAGCTCAGGGTGAAAGCCAGTGCCCACCTCAAGCAAGGAACCTACACGGCCTCTCAGTTCTACTCTTCCTTGTGTGGGATCGGTGATCTTGGACAGGATCTTTAAAAGAGTGCTTTTTCCAGCTCCGTTTCGGCCGATAATTCCCACGACTTCCCCCTGTTTCACTTCAAAGGAAACGTCCTTGAGAGCCCAAATGGTCTGCTCGGAAGATGACGGTTGACCGACGACCGATGACCGCGTGGATGCCTCGCCAAAGTGCATTTTGCTGAGTACACTCCTCCCCGCTCGCCCGATGCGGACAAAGGGGGCCTTGGCAGAGTCAATGAGGGTTTCCCGAAATGTTTTGTATCCCTCCTTGGCGCCGATTCGGTATTGCTTGCTCAGGTTTTCAACTCTAATAACTGTATTACTCATTTTCAGGACCAATGACCGCGGACAGCCGACCGCCGGTCGGCGACTACGGGCGCATGACCGTCGTAAAAGTTCTTAAGTGAACGATAATTACTCTTATCCCTTTTCTCTGCTACTTGTCATTAGGTGTCTTTTTGCCCTTACTATTTATCGATTTTCTAAAGGCCGTTAACTTGGCAAAAAGCTTTTGACTGAACTCGTATAAGGCTTGGATCGTTTCTTTATCGACATAATTGTGGCGTTCTAGTAATTTCAGACAAGCAACTGTCTCCACCAGTGAGCGCAGTGCCATTCCTAAGAACCGATTTTGTTCTGCATTGCTCTGGCCAGTAGAACCTTCAGCAATGTTTAATGATATGGATGTAGACGCTCTAATGATTTGAGAAGCCAGATTGTATTTCTCAAGCTCCGGTAGTTTTTCCGCAATCTCATAAATCCTATCCGTAAATTCAATTGATAAATTCCACACTTCTAGTTTCTCAAATTTGTACAAAACCGATCCTTTCTGTTGCTCGCTAATCTGCCGTCAGCGATCGTATGCCTACGGTCGTTAGACTACATCAGCAAAGACCCTCTCCATTCTCCTGAAATAGAAAAGACCGCTTACCAGTATCACAAGGATTATGAGGGTTGAAATACCAAGCAGGGACCAGTCAATGGGCTGGTGTCCCAAAATCGAGGCCCTGTAAGCTTTGATCAGGCCTCCCATTGGGTTAAGAGCCAGGAGCCACTGGTACTTTCCCTTGACTATGCTCACCGGGTAAATAACCGGTGAGACAAACATCCAGACCTGCACAAGGAACGGAATTACGTACCTTATATCCCGGTATTGGACGTTCATGGCAGAGAGCCAGAGTCCAACGCCTATTGCACATAGAAAGGTGAGGCCTACCAGAAAAGGGAAAAGGAAAATGCCAGTGATTCCTGGCAGAAAATGATAGTGGATCATCAAGATACCCAAGACGAACATGGAAATGAAGAAGTCGAGTAAACCGGCAAAAGCTGCAGAAGCAGGCACGATTAATCGTGGAAAGTATATTTTTGTAATAAGATTGGCGCTACCCACCAGGCTGTTCCCTGAACTAGATACTGCGTTGGCAAAATAGGTCCACGGCAGAAGCCCCACATAGACAAAAATGGGGTAGGGCATACCATCAGAGGGCATTTTGGCCAGGCGCCCAAAAAAAAGGGTGAACACAACCATGGTAAATGCAGGCTGGATGATGGCCCATAGACCGCCGAGAACAGTCTGCTTGTACCTGACCTTGATATCTCTTTTAGTGAGAAAATAGAGAAGCTCTCGATAATTCCAGATTTCCTTCAGGTCTACCGGAACCCAGCCTTTTCGGGGCTCTATTATTGTTATCGGTGGTACTGTTTCACGCATCCGATCTTCATCATTTTCATAACATTAAAATTATTATGCCTGATTTTCTATGATTTATCAAGTTCTTATTGTCGCTAAGCGATAAAGAATCAGATGAAATAAGCATAACAGGCAGAGAACAGATTCACTCTGCTGGGGGGGTTTTAGAAAAGACATATTACTAATAAGAAGCTTTAACTGGTTATTCAATAGAAGAACATTGGCTTATAAATGAGTGTGACTCGGGG
>CAZIXY010000306.1:0-4097 GCA_964543315.1 uncultured Desulfobacteraceae bacterium
AATCATCCACCTCTTTTCGCGCTGCCGCCAAAAACGCCTCTGCCACACCCCTACCATGGTCGGAATGGGCCGCCGCTCCACCCGCCACCATCCTGGCAAAGTTTCTTGCGGCAATGGTATTTGCCGTGGCACCGCACAGGCCTTTCCTCGTATCCTCTCCTTCAATGCCGCCCTTCGGCAAAGGCAGCCTGCACGGCCCCTGTGCGCAATTTTTGCAACAGGTTCCCTGTGCGCCTATGTTACAGGGTTTCATGGTCTGAGCCCTGTCGAAGATGGTCTCAACTTCCATCTCCCTGGATCTTACGATCATCTTCTGACTTGCCCCGTCGAGTGCCAAGTCCTCCGGCTTTGGGGGCTTTTTCTCCTTCTTTTTTGCCACAACTTTTTTGACTTCTTCCGTAGCCATTATGAGGTTCCTCCCCTTTATTGTTTTTGCGTCTTACTTAGACACGTTTATGTATGCGGGCAACATTCATCATCAGCTTATCCACCAGGTTAAGCTGTTCTTCTGCTGCCGTCTTCGTTACCTTCTTTCCCTTGCGTAATTTTGGTTTAGCTTCTTGCTTTTTCATCTTGAGACTCCTGAATATGATGACTGCCTTATAATTAAACCTTATACTATATACGCTTGTGAATACGATCCAGATTCCGACTTAGTTTTTCCACCAGGCTTAATTGTTGAGTGGCCGCTGTCTTTGTAATCTCCTCTTCTTCTGCAGCCGCCTTCTCTGCCTCGTGTTTCTCCCTCTCTAAGGCCCTCTGGTATCTCAGGGCCTGCAGGTCCTCGGTTTCTTTGGCCTTGGCCTCTTCCTTGGCCTTGGCATCCGCCTCCGCCTTGGCCTTGGCTTCCGCTTCTGCTTTGGCCTTGGCCTCTTCCTCCGCCTTTGCCTTGGCTTCTTCCTCCGCCTTTGCCTTGGCTTCCGCCTCTGCCTTTGCCCTGGCTTCCGCCTCTGCCTTTGCCCTGGCCTCTTCCTCCGCCTTGGCTTTTGCGTCTGCTTCAACTTCCGCCTTGGGTTTCACCTCTGCCGCCTTCTTTTCCTCTTTTGGCTTAGTTGCGGGCTTTTCCTCTTTCTTCTCCTCCTTCGGAGCAGCCGCCTTTTTCTCGGGCTTGGCCGCCTTTGGTTTAGGTGCGGCTTTCTCTTTCGGTTCAGCCGCTTTTTTCTTCGCTGCCGCCTCTTCAACACCAAAATCAAGATCAGGCTCCGGTGAAAGAGGTAGGATATCAACCTCTTTGCCCTCTATCTTCTTTGTTATCCCCTGCACATCACCGGCAACACCCCCGTTCATCATCAGATCTATAAATGACCGGGTCAGTCGCACCGTTTCAGGGTGCCTCAGAATCAAAATATCAGAGCCGGCAAAAAGATAACATACGGCTGCAACGCCCTCCATGAGAATGGCCCGTTTCTCAGGATCTCCCAGTATCGGAGCGTCTTCGATAGGCTGGCCCGCCTCCTTACATTTCCAGACCTCATTCCCGATATTGTTTATCATTGGGGCCTGTAACTTATCGTCTTCCTGGGTCAATGCCGCCATTTCTATACGTTCCATGACGGAATACGAGTATTCCATTCCATACCCCAGGCCACCTGTCGTCGGGTCGATGATTATCTTGTCCAGTGGTACGCCCAGATTTCCGAGCAGGATATTCAACTGCTTTGCCAGATTCACATCAATGGGCGATGACGAGACAATGCAATGGCCATAACCCAGCGCGCTGGCGCCGACTCCCTTGTGATTTCCTTCTTCAACCGGTCCCAGGGCGAGATTTTTACCCTCGCACGTTTCCGAAATCTTTTTTAAAACTTCCTCGTCTTTTTCGTTGTTTGCGGTTCCCCACAAAATGATTGGTACGTCAACGGCATCCGCTACCTTTTTTGCCACTTCCGACGCCTCATCTGCGCCACGATCCATGCCGTTGGGATCGGTACTCTTTAACTGGAGAACAATCATGTCTGCGCCGTATTCATCGACACACTTCTTGGCCCAGGCTTCGGGCGAGGAAATGACGTCTTTAAAAGGCTCTACAGCGGCTGCAGGCCACTCGTCGGAAGGGTCATAATCCCAGACTTCCATCGCAATCTTCGGGGCATTCGGCATTTTTCCCTCAAAGAGATGAAATGGGTACGTGTCTTCTCCTCCGACCTTAACAGCGCCGGAACCTGTTCCTACGGTAGTTTCTCCAATTGCTCCTGAATAGGGCTGTTTGGGAATTTCAAAGGCCAATTTGTATACCTCCTTCTTATTTAGATTTGATTATAGATATTTTAGCGAAATTCAGCAGAAATACTTCTACCGCATTCCTTAACTCAAGTAAAATAACTCATCTTTCCGGGCAGGACAAAGGCCCCAAGGAAAAATAATATGTCATGGATTGTGAAAAAAATAACAAAAAAGGGCAAAAAAAATCCTTTGAAAATGGAACTTTAATCGAAGTAAATTAGATTAACCCGCATGGCTTGTCAAGTAATTTTTGCAGTAATTCAAGCGAGTTTTTTCGTTTCGCACGAATTCAATATCTTGTATCATTTATAATATATGATCAACATATTGTGTTACTCGGAAAACATTTTATCAAAAATTCTGTAAGACGCGGCCACAGCTTGATTGTCTTTTTCCAACTCAACCGTCGGCCGCCCGGTCAGATCGAACTCCTGAAGATCAGAATCCTCGGGCATTATTCCAACGAGAGCCAGTTCATATTGCTTTACCATATCATTGATGCCCTTTTCCTGTCCTTCTCTGGCTTGATTGACGATCAGAAGCTTGCGGTCGATATTCAGCCCCAACTCATCCGTCAGTTCTACTATTCTTGCCGCAGCCTGAATCCCCCGCCGCGTTGGGTCGGACACCACAAGAAGGACGTCAATATTATTGGTCGTCAACCGGCTGATGTGCTCCATGCCCGCCTCATTATCCATGACCAAGTAATCATAATTTCGCATCAATTTATCAAGATACATTGTAAGGAGTGAGTTCGCGGCACAATAGCAGCCGGCCCCCTCAGGCCTCCCCATAACGATGAGATCAAAACCCGATGCCTCGACAACAGCTTCCTGTAATTTCATCTCCATGAATACATCCTTGGTTATGCCGGTGGCTACCCCTTTCTTCATTTCCTCCCTGGCATCCCCCAGGGTCTCCTCCACTTCAAGACCTAAGACCTCGTTCAGGTTGGCGTTTGCGTCCGCGTCAACCGCAAGTACAGGTGTTTTTCCTTTTTCAATAAGATACTTGATTAGAAAGCCTGCAATGGTCGTTTTTCCCGTTCCCCCCTTACCGGCAAGGGCTACAGAATAACTCATGATTCCTCCTTTGATTCTAAAGAGTTTTTAGTTGATATTTAAATAAAACTTTTCTAATATTTATAGATTGGTTAAAATCAACAGCCTGGGTAAATAATTGTTATGCTTGATAAAAAAAATGCTTGGCAACAGGTAATATCAAGTCTTGAAGCCAATGTCTCAAGTTCCGAGTTTAATACATGGTTCTCCAATACCAACCTGGAACGCTTGGAGCCGAATCTCGCCGTAATAGAGGTCCCGAACAAGTTTGTTGCCAGCTGGCTACGCGATAACTATATCGGTCAAATCCAAAATTCATTCAAGAATAATCTGAACATTGAGCCTGAAATCAGTTTCACGTTCGGTTTGGTACAGGCCTCCAATCGGGCGTTCGATCGTGACCCCGAAGTCAACAAAAAAATCGCACGCAACGCGGACCACTCCCTGAATGCGTTGTTTACATTTAAGAACTTCATCCCGGCCGCCAGCAACCGTTTTGCGTACACCTGTTCCTTAGAGGTAGCAAAAAATCCTGCTCATCGATACAATCCTTTGTACATCTTCAGCAATATAAGTCTGGGTAAAACACACCTCTTAAATGCCATTGGTAATCACATCCATCATAACAACAGATCCTTCAACGTGAAATATGTCACTGCGAATCGTTTCATTTCAAATTTTTCGCTTTCCCTAAAAAGGGATCAACTGCCTGAATTTAAGGAAGAATATAGAAATTTTGATCTCCTCCTTCTTGATGATATTCACATGTTAGCCGGCCACGAGAAATGCCAATTAGAATTTATCTCACTTTTT
>CAZIXY010000307.1:0-4088 GCA_964543315.1 uncultured Desulfobacteraceae bacterium
GGTCAATGTTCTGGCCTGATGTGTGGATGAGCGCCAGACCTTCGGTACTTGAAAATGTAGGGGTCAAGTCTGCCGTTGACTGTTGTTCACATAGTCTCAAAAGGCAACAACAGTCAACGGCAGACTTGACCCTTTTACAACATTACTACTCTGAGGATCAATCTTACATAGAGTAAGGGTGTAAACAAAAAGCGTATGGGCTGCATTATCGGAAGAGACATTGATGGTTTCCAACGGCTATTTCTTTAGTTCTGCCCAAAGACCGCTTCTGTCGTAAATAATATGAAAATTGGATATACCCGCTTTATGTATGATTTCTTCTAGTTTATTTGGTGAACTATAAGCCTTTGCATCGTCTTTTAGAGAACGGTCTCTTAGAAATGTCATCCTGTCTAATTCCTCTATGGTGATATATCGTCCAAATCCACCACCGACAAAACCAGCACCACCCTTCTTCAGTACTCTATAGATCTCTTGAAAGACGAGAACCTTGTCTTTCCAGCAATGATATGAACCCCTGCTAACAATCAAATCCGCAAATTCATTTTCAAAAGGCAAGTCATGGGCATCACCCAATACGGGTATTATTCTATCTATCAATCCCTCGTTTTCAATGTTCATGCGTGCTACTTCGTATATGGCTTTTACTTTCTCCAATGCATATATTTTCAGATTAGAACGTCTGCATAGCTCAATTGCAAAGATAGCCGTGCCGCAACCGACATCTACACATACACCCTGCAAAACGCCATAATCCTCAATGACTTGTTTGGCGGTAGAGACAATTGCTGGCATAAAGTTTTCTTTAACCTTTTTGTCAAAAAGCTGGGCTTCTGAAATGTCCATATCTTGGTAATCAGCAGGGACGCGTTTGTCAGACATAGAATTGTATTCTCCTTTAACTTTTAAACTTCCATTTTAGGTCGCTATACGAAATATTTCAAATATTCTTCTTTATTAGTAAGCCTACCGCCCCGCATAACCGGCTGGGAAAAGCTGCATAGCGAAGCGGCGCAGCTTTTCCCAGTCTGAGTTAATGCGGTTGTTCGGCATTCTTGCTTTTTAGTAATTCACGGAATTGAGACAATGACACCATTGAGTCAGCGTGTAGTGCGTAACCGGCAAAACTCGATACATAAAATTTAAGATCAAAATTTGACGAGTGGTCATATTCTTCAATTTCCGGACTATTCAATATTGCGCTTAACTTAGAACTGCGAGGATTATGATTCGCAAACAAAAAGATTATTTCAGGCTTGAGATCGGTGTCCATTTTGATCTTTGTCCAATTGGCAACCCTATTGAATGTTATCAATCCGAGTTCATCCAACTGATTGAACTGCATTTCCATCATCTCAATTAACGCCTCGTATTTAGCACGATTAGAGATCAATTGATTTATATCTTTTAAATGCTTCAAAACCCCAGCATTGCCACTTAATGCTCCATCACCATATTTCATTTCAATCAATGCAGGGCAGCAATTAGAAGGATTTTTTCTTTGTGATGCAAGCCAACGTAAAGCCAGGAGATCAAATCGCGCACCAAAATCAGAATCAGCAATCTCGATATCGGAGATAAAATATTCGCTTTGGTTCGCAATATTTGAGAAATTGTTCTCTCTGGCAACCAGCTGTTGGAACTCCCGTTCGGGCTTGCTCTTTTCAGAGAAATAAATATCCATAATTCCTTTCAGTGCCTGAAAAGAGTCTACCCACAACCTTGCCGAATCTTGGATTTCAATGGTGCCAGGTAAAGGCGGACACGGCAAACCAGATTTGTTGTATTCACTATCGAAAAAAGCACTGTAAAAACCATTATTTTGTTCTTTTAATCGAAGCATATTACCGCCCCGGTAATAAATGTTAATGTAGTCTTCACGAATTGAAACCATGAGAGTATGATCTTGTTTTGCCCGTTCGAGAATAGGACGAAGCAAGCCATCTTGATTCAACAGGTTAGCCATAAAAGTTTGAGACAATGCCCTCATTTAGACCTCCCACCATTCACCATCATTATGAGTTTCCACATTTGGGAATAACTCAGGATATTTATCTGGATAAAAACTGTGAATCGGCACCACGTTACGCGGGTTAATCGCTGATACTAACTTTTGAAGTTCACCAGAACTAGCGTGCCCGGATGTATGAATGCTGTATTTTGGAATGGAATGCCGAACTATCCACTCTTTAACCATATCGTATGAACCCTGTTCCCAGTAGCCTTCCCATTGGGAATAGATATACATCGCACCAGAAAGGCACCCGCCTCGTTCAAGGTCAAATCGATGCAAAGGGCGGAAAAGCAAGGTCGAATTATTTGAAGCCTGATGCAGATGTTCAATAAATATGCGATTCGCAGAATGGCGTTTTAATAAGTCGAACCAAGCATTCTCCTTAATTTGTACACGTTGGGCTTGAGGGACATACAAAGCGACATCCGACCAAGCCGACTGAGGGAGATTAACATTGCCTGTTGCCTCTAAAATTGAAGCTGTATAGAGATCAATAATCATCTTTCGCTTTGTTCTTTTGGACGCTCTGAAAATTGAAACGATACGGTCAATGTTCTGGCCTGATGTGTGGATGAGCGCCAGACCTTCGGTACTTGAAAAAAGTTGTACAAGCTGGTCTTCGATTTCATTTTCTGTGGGGAAATTTTGAAAATCTGAGAGACGCCCAAGTGAAGACCCTTCTAAAAGCAGATTATCTATGTTTCGGGGAGGATTTTCTGTAAGGCGTTCAAACAAAGTCCTCTTGCGGCCATGAGAACGAAAATCACCGCTGTAAAAAATGCTTTTTTCACCGCTTTCAATCTGGAGTGCGTAGGAATCATAAGCTGAGTGGTCTACGAGAAAAGGAGTCACACAAAAAGGGCCGATGTTAAAGCTTTGACCTGATTGGTAATCCCAACCCTCTGATGGAATAGGCCAGTTACCCGGCAAAAAAGGAGCGGCGGCTTCAAGAATACGACGGGCAGCAGCGCCCATGCCGACTGGAATTTTCGGAGAGATATGAGCAAGCAAACCGAAATGATCAAGGTGGGGATGGGATATTAAAACACCCAAAAGAGAAGGATCGCTGCCGTCTATACCGTTGATTTGGGGCAGATATTGACTGTGGTTCTCTTCCGTGTCCAATGGTAGACCGAAATCGACAAGTAGACGCTGGCCACAACTTTCAATCTCAACGCAACTGCCACCTATTTGTTTGCTACCCCGATGAATGCATATACGCATATTGTTTCCATTTTGATGCCGAACATTCCATTTCACCAGTTCATCTGGTGAAACTGGTTGTTTGGCATTCATGGGTCGGCATATTCAAATATAAAAGGTATCGAATAAGGAAATTATGAATCCAAAAAGGCAATTGTACGTTCGTATTTTTGTTTATATTTTTCGTCATATTTATCGGGATGTTTATCTCTTGCTTGGCTCTGCATCTCACGAACTTTAGGTAACATTGAGTCATACTTACTAGGCTGGGGCTTATATGCATACAGCCGTTTGATACTATTATCTTTAAAGATAATATCATGTTCAAGATAATTCTGTCTCGATAAAACAATTTTTGAACCATCCAACTCTTTAACTACGCTTGGAGTGATTATAAAGCCAATCCAGTCCTGATTCTCGGCATACTGATAAGCCTCAATCAACGCCTGACCGAGATAAATTGAGTCGTGTTGTTCCCCATAAAATTCCCCGAATGCCAATGCTCCTCGCAGTGGCATACCCTTACAGACTATTTTCTGGAAAAAATGTCGTGCTGCTCGATCTATTGTGACAAATGACCTGAGAGTCTCATCATGGGAGAAGAGAAGGAAAGAATCAGAAAACCAGGTGATGGTCACATAGTCATGATTATACCTTTCTATATTTTCAATGGCTTTGATAACATCATGATAGTATACTTTTACAAATACATCTAGATGCCCACCGTATTGTTCTTTGAAATTGAGCAATGTATTCTTAAAGCCTAAAATGTCAAAATAAGCAACATAACGATTACCGAATGTAACTTTGCTATCCATTGTTCCCACTGATTATCATGACTCCTAAATATTATTGATAGGCGAGAACGCCT
>CAZIXY010000308.1:0-4086 GCA_964543315.1 uncultured Desulfobacteraceae bacterium
AAGGTTTTAAGGAAGATATACTGGCCTTAGAGAGCATATCCAAAGCAATGATGGCGGCTTCTTTGTGCGGGCTTGGACAAACGGCGCCGATCCCAGTTTTGGATACGCTAAAGTACTTTAGAGATGAATATCAGAATAGAATTTGGCAATCCGAAATTTTGAGAGGCTACAAGCCTTATGCAGGAAATCTTTAGATTAGTCCCTGTTTGGGGATTATTGCCATTGGGAGGTGTTTAGACGTGAAAGAGCATGGGCATGTTTCGTCTAAGTATATTTGTCCTTATTGTTTAGAGGCATTCTTCGGACGTGATTTATTAAGGAAACACGTTATCAGTGAACATACCTCTGAATCTCCCCCTTCACCAGAAGGCCTCATTAAACTAACCATTAATGGGCAGCACTATCAAATCATAGTGGAACCGCAATGGACACTATATCACCTTTTACACGACAGGCTCGGATTGACAGGCGCAAAAATGTTCTGTGATCGAGGGGCATGTGGTTCATGTACGGTCATAATGAACGGGAGGCCTATTTTGTCTTGCATGACCCTAGCGATAGAATGTGATGGTGCGGAAATCGAAACTATTGAAGGCATAGCTGCAGCTAAGCATCCGCTTATTGATGCCTATGTAAAACACCATGCTATGCAGTGTGGTTACTGCACGCCGGGTTTCATCGTTACCGCAAAAGCCCTGCTGGACAAAAGTGCTCATCCAACAGAACAAGAGATTCGGATGGCGCTTTCCGGTAACTTGTGTCGGTGTGGTACCTATCCTCAGCACACGAAGGCGGTGCTGGAAGCAGCCGAAAATTTCAAAAAGGGGGAATAAAATGTCAAAGGATATGCCCGGAGACTACGAGAGGATCCAAGTTGAAGGGATGTATCAAATAGGGGCAGACGGGCCCAGCATTGAATATAGGGAGATAGGAAAAAGAGGTGTAAAGCGGATCGATGGTTATGAGAAAGCCAGCGGTAAAGCAATATATACGAGGGATATTCAGCTTCCGGGAATGTTGTATGCTCGAGTTCTTAAGTCACCCTACGCGAGGGCCAAGATCAGGAGGCTAGATACGAGTAAGGCGGAATCGGTAGCTGGTGTCAGGGCAATTATAAGGTACGATGATCCCACGGTCAAAGGGAGGCAGCTGAATGGAAGCTATTTTGGACCGGAGTGGGTTTGTCCGGATTTAGCAGGATGGGCTCTAAAACCTGTGCGCCCTGTTCTTGGTGATGAAGCATGGTATGAGGGGCAGCCTTTAGGGGTTGCAGTAGCAGCTGACAGTGAGGAAGTCGCTACTGAAGCACTGAAGTTGGTAGATATTGAATGGGAACAAATGCCCTTCGTCTTAGATCAAGAAGAGGCCATAAAGCCAACTGCTCCGGTGCTTAGACCTGGAGCGGAAAATAATATTCTAGAGGATCCAAGATTAAGGATTGAAAAAGGGGATATAGAAAAGGGTTTTCGAGAGGCAGATAGGATAATCGAATTCAAGGCAAAGAGGGATGCCCATCTTTGGGCAGGGGCTGAGTTGCCCAGTGCTGTTGTGAGATGGAGAGGAGAAAATCTGGAAATGTGGGTGCATTCCCAACAGCCCTACCACCAAAAGATGCTTTTGGCCGAGTGGCTTGGGATTCCTATGAATAAGATCACCGTTCATGTCCCGTACCAAGGTTGCTCGTTTGGAGGAAGAGGAAACCCGGCAAATAATTCCGAAAACGGGATGAACATTTTAGCTGCTCTTTTGGCCAGAAAGACGGGGAAGCCAGTTAAATTCATATACGATAGGAGCGAAACATTTTTCGGTGAATCTGGCGATATGATGGTCAGTCATTTTAAGGTGGGTGCCAAAAAGGACGGAACCATTACTGCGGTACATATAAAGAATATTTTTGCGGTCTATATGTGCACGCCAGGTGTGGAGCATCTTATCGATAATACCAAAATTCCCAATCTCGTATGTGAATCGCTGGTTGTCGACGTGAGTATTGGACCGGCCTGGTGGTGTAGATGCGAACAATTACCCAATTGCTTTTGCTTGACACTTATCTTTGATCATGTTGCTGCTGAGCTGGGGCTAGACCCCACCGAAGTTGCTTTAATAAACGATGGCTGTGATGGGAAGGATACTTCGTATCTAGCTGAATACAAGAGGAAACATGGATTTCCGGAAAGAGATAGTTTGAGGGAATGTATAGAGGCCGGAAAGAAAGCCATAGGGTGGGAGGAAAAGTGGCATCCTCCTGGGACTAAGAGACTGCCCAACGGGAGAATGCACGGCATTGCATTTACTTGGGATCATCAATGGGATGACGTTAGAGGAACCGCGTCAGCAGCAGTGATGATTGAGAATGATGGATCTGTAAGCATAATAGCACAACATGCTGATATAGGCGTTAATCCTTGGACTACCTATTGTCAAATCGTAGCTGACGAGCTCGGTGTGAGCTATAAAGATGTGAATATAAAGCCGTTCGAATTGGATTGTGGGTTTGCTTTGATGTCGCCAGATGGGTCTTGTAATTTAGTTTCTAATGGCAATGTTCTCAGAAAAGCTGCGCGAAAGGCTAAAAGGATGCTATTGGAATTGGCTGCTACAAAACTGGAGGATGTCAAAGCAGAAGATTTAATTATTAAGGATGGGGTCATTTTAGTCAAAGAAAATCCTGAGAAAAAGATAGCGATCAAAGAGGTTGTAGCCAAAGCGATGCCCATGTTTGATTCATGTGCATTTTGGACAGAGGCTCCAGTTGTTGCTTGGGCATGGCATACTCAAGGATTGTGGGGGCAGGCCCTTGAAACGGGACGTCCCAGACTATGCAGGCAAGCACATTTCCTTGAAGTAGAAGTTGATACGGATACAGGGTATGTGGAAGTCACAAAGGTTGTCAACGTCAATGACGTAGGCAAGGCCATATCCCCTGAAACTGTAGAAGGTCAGATGTATGGCGGGACTTATATGGGGATAGGTAGAGCCCTCACTGAAGAGCTTATTTGGGATAAGCAAACGGGTGTACTTCTCAACCGGAATTTGTTGGATTACAAATATGCTACCATGCTGGATGCAGGACCAATTGAGACTATCATTGTAGAGACGGGTATGGGCCACGGACCTTATGGCACAACTGGAATTGGTGAAAACACCGCTACCATAATACCTGCACTTCTTGGTCCAGCTGTTTATAACGCTATAGGCAAATGGGTAGATGATTTCCCAATCACACCCGATAAAATTCTCAAGGCCCTCGGAAAAGCATAGGAGGAATCCATGAAGAAATTTATGCACTTCAATGCAAAGAGTGTTCAGGAAGCAGTCCTTTTATTAAGGCGTTATGGAAAGAAGGCTCGGATAATTGCTGGCGGAACCGATTTGCTGGGTGTTTTAAAAGATGAAATTCTTCCAGAATACCCAGAAGCTATCGTGAATATAAAAACTATTCCTGATATGGAATTTATTAGGGAGGATGAGGGGGTTCTCAGAATCGGCGCATTAACGAAGCTTGAAGATATCGCGGAATCGCAGATTATTAGTAAGGGATATAGGGCCTTGGCAGAGGCTGCCTGGAAAACGGCTTCTTCCCATATTCGAGAAATGGGCACCATAGGTGGAAACATCTGTCAAGATATACGATGCTGGTACTACCGATACCCATTCAACAGGTTCCCCTGCTTGAGGAAAGGTGGCGGCCGTTGCTACGCTATAGAAGGAGATAACAGGTTTCATTCTATATTTGGAGGAAGTGTGGAAGGGGGCTGCTATGCGGTCCATCCCAGTGATATTGCACCAGCTTTAATAGCTTTAGATGCCAAAGTCAAAACTACAAAACGAACAGTTAGAGCGGAAAATTTCTTCTCAGTGGGAGTGACTAAAACAACTATTTTGGATGATGATGAGTTTGTCACAGAGATTCAAATACCCAAACCTCTAAGTGAATCAAGAAGTGCATTTGTTAAGTTTGCGAGGAGAAAGGCGATAGATTTTCCGATAGTGAATTGTGCAGCCCTTGTCGAACCTGTCGGCGAAATGGTTGATCACGCTCGGATTTGCCTCAATGCAGTATATGTAAAGCCTTATCGTGCTTTT
>CAZIXY010000309.1:0-4076 GCA_964543315.1 uncultured Desulfobacteraceae bacterium
GGGTCATGTACAATCCAGCAACCAGTTTTTCGATTCCTGAAAAAAGAGTCCCATGACCTTAAAAATACGAGAATTTTTGAATATTCCCAACTTATTTCCAGCAAACCGGCTTAACCGGACAACCCACAATAGCGTATCCATCCGTAAAGAGCACAAACCGTCAGTTATGAACTACGAGCCTTACTTCCGATCAAAAACTTTGCCATTTCAAGATCATGTGGAGTGGTGATCTTTATGTTATTTTCCGAGCCGTCGATCACATGAACCGGGATGCCCAATCTTTCCACCAAAAAGGCATCATCCGTTGCTTCTTCCCAGCCCTCATTGACGGCCGTTCTGTGCGCCAGAAGGATATCTTCATAACGAAAGGCCTGGGGTGTCTGTACCAGCCATACGATCTTTCTATCGTATGTCTTGATAACCTGGCTTGTGTGATCTATCTCCTTGACTGTTTCCCTTGCCGGCAGGCCCGTGATCACCGCCCTGTGGGTCATCGCAGCGTCAATAACCTTCTCTATAAGCCCCTCAGTAATCATCGGGCGCGCGCCGTCATGTATGAGAACCAGACCATAATCCCCTTTTGCGGCCTCGACACCCAGCCGCACGGAATCCTGGCGTCGTTTCCCTCCGGGCACTACTTTTAAAACCTTATCCAGTCCGAATGGCTCCACAATTCCTTCCACGCAACTGTCCACATCCCCTGAGGGCACTACCAGAATAATCGCGTCCACTTTCCTGCAGAGTTGAAACGGCTTAAGAGTCATGGCAAGGAGCGGCCGGCCGTCAAGATCAAGAAATTGTTTGGCCCTGTCGCTTCCCATACGCACTCCCGAACCGGCAGCCGGAATAACGGCAACTGTTTTAGTAAAATCTGTATTGCTCTCATTTCTTGCCATGCCTGCTGACTACCTCTCCGCCTTTATACACTGTGCGCATAACCCGGTTATTAAAAAAACAAATCCTGGCATCCGCGTGCACAGAGGCTGTGTCACAATTCTTCATCCCGGCCAAGACCCGTGGAACGGGGCGCGGGCCGGGATCCAGAAGTTTTTGGAATTGTGCTGTATTTCTGGATTCCGGATCTCGCAATACACAGAATCGCTCGTCCGGAATGACAGGTTCTTCTCATTACGACACAATCTCACAGCACGGGGTATTCCAGCTGCCCTGTTTTGAAAGTCCTGCGAAGCAGAACGTTACATGAAATCGCACAGCGATTTCATAAAAATAAAAGCAGGCCCGGGACGGGCAAGATCCCTGGACCTGCTTAACAAACAAAAATCCTAACCTTGCGCGACCTTTCTGGTTCGTTTTTTCAAGCGATTAATACGCCGGCGCAGGATATCAATCTTATGCCGGTCATGGGCTTCGCGTGCCGCCCTTTTCTCCTCTCTGAGCTGCAATATCTTACTCTTCAACTCTTTCACGCTCAATTCCGCTATGGCTATCTTTTCCTTTTTCTTTGGTTTTTCCTCTTTGATGCCCCGTTCCTCTTTTATAACCGCCAGCAATTCGTCTTTTTTCATGGCGGTCACCCCTTCAATTCCCGGGATCTCAAGGGCTATATCTTTAAGCTCCTTGACCGTCATTTTGTCCAGGGGCTTTTCAGGGACCTTTTCTTCCGGAATCTTTTCTTTTTCCTTGGGTTTTTCTGCTTTTTTTGCCTTATTGATTTCCGCCAGCAGTTCATCCTTCTTCATACTGCTAAGCCCGGTTATTCCCGGGATTTCCATGGCTATTTCTCTCAGTTCCTTTACTGTCATTTCGTCCATAGGCTTTTCCTGTGACTGATTATCTTTCCCATTCTCTTTCTTTTTGCTCTCTTCTGGCATATTATTATCTCCTGCTTCGCTTCTTATAATTTTTACGGACAAGAACCTCCTGATACGGTTCCTTCAGGCAAACGCCATTGTTTTCCATGTGCAGCGAAAGGCCTCGAGGTTTCACTGTATGGAAAAGAGCCGCGTTTCACCGTCACGGCGTCTTTTTGATAAAAGGAGACAACAGGTCAATAGGAACCGGGAACAATGTCGTGGAATTGCTCTCGGAGGATATCTCCCTCAAAGTCTGAAGGTATCTCAATTGAAGGGCCTCAGGGTGTTTTGATATAATACCCGCGGCATCCGCCAGGCGATTGGCCGCCTGAAATTCACCTTCCGCATTAATAACCTTTGCCCGGCGTTCCCTTTCAGCCTCTGCCTGTTTGGCCATGGCCCGTTGCATCTCCTGGGGCAGATCAATATGTTTTACCTCCACGGTGGTTACCTTAATCCCCCACGGATCGGTATGCTTGTCCAGGATTCCCTGAAGCTCGGCATTGATTTTTTCTCTTTCTGCCAGGATTTCGTCCAGCTCCACCTGTCCGCATACGCTTCGCAAGGTGGTCTGTGCCAGTTGTGACGTGGCAAACAGGAAATTCTCCACCTCGATCGTCGCATTCGTGGGATCCATGACCCGGAAATAGATAACCGCGTTCACCTTTATGGAAACATTATCCCGGGTAATAACGTCCTGAGGAGGCACATCCATCGCCACCAGGCGCAGGCTCACCTTGACCATTTTATCAACAACAGGGATAAGAATAATCAAACCCGGTCCCTTTGTCTTGATGACACGGCCAAGGCGGAATATGACACCCCGCTCATACTCTTTTAAGATCTTGATGGCTGATGCGAGAAAAAGCACGATCAGCACTATTGCTAGAATATAAAACATTTGCTTCCCCCCTTTGCTTTAATTAAAGGTCTTGGGAAATGGCCTTTTTTACCCTTAAAATCAGGCCGTGGACACCCACCACTTCTATTTTCTCTCCTGGATCAAGTTTTTCCTTGGACTCGGCGTGCCAGTACTCGCCATGCACAAAAACAAGGCCTTCGGGATCGATCCTTTCCTTAACAAGGCCCACCTCTCCCAAGAGACCTTCTGATCCGCCTTTGGGCCTGGTCCTATAAGCCCTGTACGCCAAACTGGCAACAACCACAAAAAACCCACCCACCAAAACGATAGTCGGCATCATCAATCTGAGAGAAACCCCCACGTCTTCGAAGAGCATAATAGAACCTATGGTCAGAGAAATCAATCCGCCGATGGATAAAATACCGTAGCTGGTTACTTTCACCTCGGCTATAAACAAAATAATAGCCAGGACAATGAGCAGAAGCCCTGCATAATTGACCGGCAGGGTCTGGAAGGCAAAAAATGCGAGGATAAGAGATATTGCCCCGATTACACCGGGAAATATGGCACCGGGATGGGACAGTTCAAAATACAGACCCGCAAGCCCGATCATCATGAGAATATAAGCGATGTTCGGGTCACTGATGGTCCTGAGGATCCTGTCCCGGAATCCGGGACGAAAATATGTCTTTTTCAGACCTTTAGTTTTTAGGGTAATCACGCCTCCAGGCATGCTGACTTGCCTGCCGTCCAGGATTTCGAGCAGTTCATCAATGTCTTCCGCGATGAGATCAACCACTTTATGCTTGACTGCTTCATCAGCGGTAATAGATACACTTTCGCGGATGGCCCTTTCTACCCATACCCCGTTTCTTCCCTTGCCTTCCGCAATTCCGCGTGCATAGGAGGCCATATCGTTAACCACCTTCTCCGACATGGTCTTTTCAATTTCCTTACCGCCTGCCGCCACGGGATGAGCCGCCCCGATATTCGTCCCCGGTGCCATGGCGGCAACATGTCCGGCCACAGTGATCATTACACCGGCAGAGGCGGCCCCCGCACCTTTTGGCCCCACATATACGACCACGGGCACTGGTGAATTCAGTATGGCCTTTACAATGCTTCGCATGGAAGAAGCCAAGCCCCCGGGAGTATCGAGCCTTATGATCGAAAGAGCCGCTCCATCCTTCTTGGCCTTTTCAAGTCCTCGTATTACATACATGGCCGTACCTGGATTAATCGACCCTTCAAGCTCAATAATCATCGCTTCATTACTTTCCAACGGCCCCTGACTTAAAGCAATAACCGGCACGCCGAGGCCCATAAGGATAATAGGAGCGAAGCAGAGAAAGACGGCGCCACGATGCTTAATCATTTTTTTTGACCTCCAGGCCCAAATG
>CAZIXY010000310.1:0-4068 GCA_964543315.1 uncultured Desulfobacteraceae bacterium
AATTGCCGAAGGGACGCCTATACGCGCCAGGGACTTCTCAATATACGTAAACGGATACAGGGTGACGCCCAGGACCGTGGCAGGCAACCGCATTCCCGTTATGCATGGCAATGAATACGGCATTATCCACGGGGAAGTCGTGATTCTTCCAGCTTATCGTGCCTCCAAGGATGACATGGGCATAGAGATCAAGGTGAAGGGCGTGACTGTTCGGCGTGAGCTATTTGAGATGGCTTCCTGGGGAAAAGCGGCAACACGAATCAGGGGGGAGATTAATGCCGACTTCCTCCCATTAACGAGCGATCGATCGGGGTTTTTAGAGGATTCCCAGGAATACAAGTCATTCCTTGAGGCTATGGACAAAACCATGGCCGAGGTCAGGAGAGCATACAGTCAGTTGGCTTCCCAGCGCGAGAATCGAAGGGTCAGCCGCGCACTAAAGGAGGCTTTGCACCGCATACACCAAGCATTAATACTGAACCCGGAGTTTAGCCCATTCGGCGTTGTTCCTTTAGCGGAGGAAGGAATGCGAGGTGATGGGGAAACAGGTGTCGAGACACCTGTAAAAGAGAAAGAGCCCAATGGGATCAAGGCAGAAGACATAGGGGAAGAAAATACGTCTCCTTCAGATGAAGTCGACTCCACATTGGATAGTAGCTATGAGAAACCCAAGAAGGAGCGAAAACCTTCTCTTAAGATCGCCACACCGAATGCGGTTGTGAAAAGGCTCAAGTTCGGCGACGCGGGAGTGACTTGCTGCCTGGATCATTTAGGAGAGGATGGCCCGGAATGCATGACAGAGGGTACTATCATCTATATCAATCGGGACCATCCTTTATACAAGCGGGAATCCGGAAAAAGAGAAGCCCATATACTCAATATCGCTCGTCTTATAACCCAGGAGATATCACTGATGAAAGATCCCGAGAACCCCCGTGAGGCCTACAACCGTCAATCCAAATTGCTTCGGGATGCCTTCAAAGAGGGTGATTAGTTTGTTCATGAGATGCCAGGGCAAATCGGTACTACAGACCTGAACCATCTTCCTGATCCGGGTGATATTAAGCCTCAATAAGCGGGATTTTGTATTTTTTCAAGCGAATATCACCTGTCACAAGCGTAAGACCTTCTACTTGCGCTTGGGCTACAAGCATCCTGTCAAACGGGTCTCGGTGATGTGATGGAAGATCCCCGACCGCGTGTGCGTGTTCAACAGTGATATCCAACATCTCAAAGGGCTGATCATCCAACACCCTCCGAAAATTCCTGGGAATTTGCAGTTTTCCCAATGCCTGCTTGATCCTTATTTCCCAAATGACGACAGCACTGACAAAAACCAGGTTTTTACCGTCGGAAATTTCAGTCTTCGCTTTTTTGGAAAGGGAAGGGTTATCGTCAAGCCACCATAAAAGAACATGAGTATCAAGTAAGAGGTTCATGAATCCACCATCCCGAACACTTCGGCAATATCCCTCGGTAGTTCGTTAAAATCATCGGCTATTTTGATTTTCCCTCTTAGGGCGCCGGGGCGGCGCGGTTTCTCGCTTCGTTCATACCGCACAAGCTTTGCAACGGGCTTCCCTGCTTTACCAATGATCACCTCTTGCCCGGCCATGACTTTCTCAATAAGGGCCGATAACTGGGCCTTTGCCTCTGAAATATTGTTTATAAGCATACCCATCGCCTCCTTTTATTTAGTCTGACCAGACCAGACCAGAAAGTCAAGGTTTTTTTCAGGCATCATATATTCTAATGCCCCTCAAAGGCTGGTTTTCCCTTGCCCACGCTGGTAAGTCCTGTAAGGGCGTCGGCAGTTGCAAATATCTCGTTTAAGTGAACCAGCTCTTGCTTTATCCCTTCCGTTAAAGGCAATTCATATCCGGTATCAATAATCTCGTTAACAAGACGCAGCGCAATGGGCGCCTTTCCGGCTATCATCCTGGCGGTTTTTGCCTCTAACGGATCATCGCTCCCAAGATATGTGCCGTCCAGCCATGCGCCTATGTTTTCATCCGAAAAGAGCTCCTTGATTTTGAGCCAATCCGGAGGCAGTTCTTCGAATTTTCCTCCCTTTTTTGAAACCGGTTTTCCCTCTGAAACAAGCGCCAGTATCTTTTCATCGATTTCCTCCGTGGCGAAGACATAGTCCACAAGCCCGATTTCGAGCGCTTCTTCTGCAGTAATAAGTCGGCCGGTAAAAATGAGATATTTGGCAAGTTCTTTCCCGATAAAGCGGCTGGTTCTCTGTGTACCGCCGAGACCCGGATAGATTCCGATTCCCGTTTCAGGGAAACCCATTAGTGCCTTGGAGGTGGCGGCTATCACGTCTGTGGAGAGCGCCAGTTCCAGCCCGCCGCCAAGGGCCAATCCGTCCATCTTGGCCACGACCGTCTTTGCGCTCTCGTCAATTCGCATAAGCACATCCTGGCCGTATGAGGTGAAAGAATAATTGTCATCCAGGCGGTCATTTTTGATGCATTTTACAAAAAACCCTATGTCTGCGCCTGCTACAAAGGCCTTTCCGGCGGTATCCAGTATAATGGCTTTGGTATCGGGGTCCGACTCGGCCTCCATAAATTCCTCATCCAGTTGCTTCACAATTGTTTCATTAAGGGCATTCATGGCATCGGGCCTGGAAAGGGTCACCCTGCCTACATTGCCATCTCGGCGGTATTTCACGTACCGGATGTCCCATGGTTCGCCTTTTTCGTGACGGCTGCTCAAATGATGCGGAACAGTGATATCCGGCCAGGCCTTCAGAAGATTTTCAACAAGACTGTACGCCTTTTCAATTCCAATGCGGTTCATCAGTTCAAAAGGACCTTGTCTCCAGCGCAGTCCAACCTTGGCGCCCAGGTCGATGTCGCCCATATCCGTGACTCCCTCTTCCAGAAGGGCGGTCGCCACATAGAAGACCGCGGCCAGCAGCCTGTCCGCCACCTTTTCAAGGTTATCTTTTTCCACTTCGCCGTCCAGGGGCCAGAGTTCGCCTGATTCAAACCGGGCCTTGAGACCTGCGGACGGGGCGTAAAAGGGACCGAGCTGGGCTGCAAGGGATTCGCAGGAATGGTGGGCAATGGGAACGCCAGTCACGTTCATCAGCTTGAAAGGCCCCATTCCAATCCCAAGGGCGTCCATGGCCGCCTTATCAATTGTTGGGATATTTGCCAGACCCTCCTCCTGAATGCGTGTCGCCTCATTGAGCCAGGGCACAAAGAAGCGATTGACGGCAAATCCCGGCGCATCTTTGACAAGGATATCTGTCTTTCCGGTAAGTTGAGAAAATTGTTTGCAGGCGGCGACGGTTTCCGGGGAAGTTTGGGGCCCGGGAATGATCTCCAGCAGCCGGTTTTTTGCCGGGTGGTAAAAAAAATGGAGACCCACGAACCGGTCGGCCCGGTTGGTGGCCTTGGCCAATTCGTCAACTGAGAAGGAAGATGTGTTGGTTGCAAAGATCGTACTCGATTGACACACATCATCCAGTCTGGAAAAAAGATCTTTTTTCACTTCCATGTCTTCGAAAACAGCCTCTATGACAAGATCACAGTCCTTTGTGTCCGCTATATCCGTGGTCCCATGGATGCGGGCCATAATGTCGCCAACCTGCTCCGGCCTTAATATTTTTCGTTCCACGGCCTCCTTCAGGGTTGCTCGGATATTGTTGAGCCCGTTTTCAACAAATTCAGGTTTGATATCTACCATGACGACGGAGAGCCCTTCCTGGGCGGTTTTCTGAACAATTCCGCTTCCCATATTTCCGGCACCGATAATTCCGATTTTTTTCATTTTTAAAACCTCCGTATATACCTCAAAAAAATTTTCTTCCATTTAGCAGATACCGAAGGGATGGTCAACCATTGCCTCCTGTCACTATCCGATGAGAGGATTTTTATGGTGGAAAACTGCCAAATCCAAAAAGTTAATCCAAAAAATTGCGGCGTGAAAAAATTTAAGTTTCTGTTTTTAATGATGTTTTCGATAATAGAACCAAAGGGGGGGGGATAATGAAAAAAATATTTATAGAAATTGCTTGACAGCCACAGAAAGACGTGTATACTTACCGATCAG
>CAZIXY010000311.1:0-4020 GCA_964543315.1 uncultured Desulfobacteraceae bacterium
TCAAGGGGGAGGGTCAGGGTGGGGGTGAAAGCCCCAAGATATTGAGCTATTACGATTACACAGATTTTTAGTTGATTATTGTTAATTTTAAAATAAGTAGGGTAAAATGGTCAAGGGAAATTATTTCAGCGGGGGTTAGGGGAGAGGATTAAACATTGAACCTGATATTCAGGATATTGCCATCCTGGACAAGATAATTTTTTCCTTCTAATTTCATCAGGCCCTTTTCACGAACCGCCTTTTCAGACCCTAATGCAATTAAATCGTCATATGTAAAGCATTCCGCGCGGATGAATCCGCGGGCCAGGTCAGAGTGAATGGTGCCCGCCGCGTCAAGGGCCGTACTCCCCTCATGGATATTCCATGCCCGCACCTCATCAGCCCCAACGGTAAAAAAGCTGATATATCCCAGAAGACCATAGGCCAGGCGGGTCAAACGATCGCGTGCCGATTCCTGAATGCCCATATCGGCCATAAAAAGCTTCTCTTCTTCAGGATCATCCAGAGCGGATAATTCCATCTCGAATTTTCCGGCAAATTCGATGACTCGGTGTTTCTTTTCAATCTCGCTTAAAAGTTCGCCATTCTTCCCAAACCCGGATTCGTCTGAGTTGAGAATGACCATCAGCGGCTTTTGCGTGAAGAATTGAAACCCCCGCACGATCTTTTCCTGCTCTTTGTCAAGGCCGAGCTCGCTGAGGGCCCTGTTCTCGTTCAGATGGTCGACGATTTCTTTAAACACCTTCTCTTCCAGGTGCAGGGCATTTGTCATTTTCCCCCGCATGGCGGCGTGCGCGATTCGCTCCAGCCTGTTTTCCGCGATGATCAGGTCGGAGATCAACAACTCGTCCATGATCTTTTCGACATCATTGAGTGGCGTCGAAGGGGTTTCCGGTTCGTTTGCAAAATTCCGTACCACAAGGGCCAGGGCATCCGCGGTTTTTATCGATCCCATATTGGGACCGGAAAAGAGCCCTTCCCTGGCCGACCCTTGGGTCACGCCCACAAAATCAGTAAACTCTATAGTGGAAAAGGCCGTTTTCCTGGGCCTGTACATCTCCGAGAGCCGGCGGATTCGATCATCGGCCACCTCCACTATAGCTATATTAGGTTCGGCTTTTGCGTTCGCGTATGCGGTAACCGGGGCCTCCTGTTTGGTCAATGCATTGAATACCGTGGTTTTTCCCGAGTTGGGTAAGCCAATCAATCCTATTTTCATAAGTCAGCCTCTCGCGTTTCCTTAATCGTCACTCACCGTTACCCTCACCATCCTGTCGCCCTGCTGGATGGCGTTGACAACCTCTTGCCCTTGGACAACCTTTCCGAACACCGCGTGCATACCGTTCAAATGGGGTTGCGGTGAATGCGTGATGAAAAACTGGCTCCCGTTCGTGTCGGGCCCCGCGTTGGCCATGGATATGACGCCTGTCTCGTGCTTCAGCGGATTCTCCGCAATTTCATCCTCGAATCTGTAGCCGGGTCCCCCTGTTCCCGTACCGGTAGGGTCCCCGCCCTGGATCATGAAGTCGCTTATGACCCGGTGGAAAACGATCCCGTCATAGAAGCCTTCCCGGGCCAGAAAGACAAAGTTGTTGACTGTTTTGGGCGCGTGTTCCGGATACATCTCCAAATTCATGTCGCCCCTGTCGGTTTCAATCGTTACTCGATAGATCTTCTGCGAATCAATCTGCATTGCCGGTGCGTTATTCCACTGTTTCTCACTCATTTTTATTCCTCCTTTTGATATTTTAGATGTAACTAATATTGGTTAGGCTGAAGGCTGGATCCCTTGCGCAGGCGGATCGCCTCGGGTGTAACCTCGAGCAGTTCGTCCTCATTGATATATGAAATACATTCTTCAAGGCTCATTTTTGTCGGAGGTGTGAGGATCACATTTTCATCCGAGCCTGAGGCACGCATGTTCGTCAATTTTTTGCCTTTTGCGGGGTTGACCACCAGGTCCTGAGGCCTGCAGTGTTCACCGATTATCTGACCGCTATAGACCCTGGTTCCGGGTCCATAGAAGAGCTTTCCCCTATCCTGAAGGTTAAATGGGCGTAGGCCACGGTTGTGCAGGATTCCTTGGCCACCAGGACGCCTTTATTACGGTTTCGAATTTCACCCGCAAAAGGACCGTATTCCCAAAAGACATAATTCATAATCCCCGTGCCTTTCGTGTCCGTTAAAAACTGAGACCGGAAACCGAGAAGGCCGCGCGTAGGAATCTTATAAATCAGGCGGGCTGTGCCGTTGTCCTGGTTCATCTCAAGCAATCGGCCCTTGAGCTCTCCCAGCTTTTCGATGACTGTGCCCATGTACTGTTTGCCGACATCGATCGTCAGTTCTTCAAAGGGTTCAAGCCGTCTGCCGTTCTCTTCTCTGACAATGACTTGGGGCCTGGTGACCTGGAATTCATATCCCTCACGGCGCATTTTCTCGATAAGGATCGAAATGTGCAGTTCCCCTCTGCCCGAGACCTTGAAACCCCTGCCGCTATCCAGTTCTTCGACCAGAAGGGCCGCATCGGAAAGCGCCTCCCTTTTCAGCCGATCCGTCAGATGATTTGAAGTGGAATAGGTGCCTTCAGAACGGCCCCGTCGGCCATCCTCAGGACCCGTTCAACCTGACCGCCGAAATCGGCATGACCGGGAGTGTCTATGATATTGATCCGATAGTCCTTGTAACGGAATGAGGCGTTCTTGGATGCAATCGTAATACCCCGTTCCCGCTCCAGGTCCATTGAGTCCATAAAGCGTTCGGCCACATGCTCGTTTTCCCGGAACATCCCGCTTTGCTTGAACATCTGGTCTACAAGCGTTGTTTTTCCGTGATCAACATGCGCGACAATGGCAATATTTCTGATATTGTTCTGATTCATCCGCAACTCTTTAGAGCCTTGCACAAAAGAGGCATTTTTCAGGGCCATATCTAAAACGTGCGCAGGAACGTGGCCGGTTTAGAGATTAAAGGACCTGTTTTGTCGGCATATAAAGGGATCCACAAAGAACTGAAAAAGTGGCAGGGCGCCCATTCCGGAGTCAGAAAGGCGCAGTCATTTGTCCTCGGAGAGCCTCTTAGTGCAGGGTCCGTTCTTTTTGATTTGTTATCTCCTCTTTTAAAATTTCTCCCAGATTGGAAGTAGCCCCTTTATGATTGTTCACATAATTGTAGATATCTTCTTCGGTGCTTTCGTCCAGTTTTTGCATGGAGAGTCGAATTTTTTTATCCTTTAAAGAGATGCTGGCAACCCTGGTCTGAACGACATCGCCAACCTGAAAACGGGAAAGCGGGTTGTCCCCTTTTTCATTGGGCAATTCAGAAATATGGGCAAGACCTTCTATTCCTGACTCCAGTTCAACGAAGAGGCCGAAATCGGTTATATTCGTGATCATACCCTCAATGAGGGTCCCGGGTTTATACTTTTCAGGAACAGCATCCCAGGGATCGGGCGTAAGCTGTTTGATCCCCAATGAAAAACGCTCGGTTTCCTTGTCAATGCTCAGGACGACCGCCTGCACTTCCCGGCCTTTTGTGTAAAGCTCCGAAGGCTGTTTTATGGGTTTGCCCCATGTCATATCAGTTATGTGAACAAGACCGTCTATGCCTTCATCAATACCGATAAAAATACCAAACTCCGTGATATTTTTTATCTTACCCTCGATAGTGGTCCCGACGGGGTAATTATCAGCAATAATGTCCCAGGGATTCGGTTCAAGCTGCTTAATGCTCAAAGAAATCCGCTTTTTTGCCGGATCGATGTCCAGGATCATAACCTCCACGTCATCGCCGACGTTCAAAATCTGTGAAGGATGTTTGATTTTTCCGGTCCATGACATTTCAGACACGTGAACCAGACCTTCCATGCCCTCTTCGACCTCCACGAAGGCACCGTACTCTTTTAGACCCACGACACGGCCTGTGATTTTCGCCCCTGCCGCATATTTCTTTTGAGCTTCCTGCCATGGATCCGTTTTTAACTGCTTTATACCAAGAGATACCCTTTCTTTTTCTCTATCAAAG
>CAZIXY010000312.1:0-3990 GCA_964543315.1 uncultured Desulfobacteraceae bacterium
AAAAAGTATGATCTGCCGGTGGAAGAGGTCAACCCGAATTATATTACACCCAAAATGGCCATCTTCCGTCTTAACAAGATTATGGATGAATACGTGGCCGGCTGGGGTAATCAGTATAACTGCAGTGCCGTTACGTTGAATATTGCTCTGGATCTACTGAAACTCCTCAAGGAGGATCTCTCCAAGCTATGCGCTCGAAATCTTCATGAACTGATGCGGTGCTGGGAGAACGTTCATCGGGTACAGATCGCCGAGGCTCATACCCGGCATAAACTGTTCCGCGAGGAAACCCGATGGCCCGGGTATTACTACCGCTCGGATTTTCCAAAGATGGATGAGGATAAATGGGGAAAGGTATTTGTAAACTCAGTTTACGATGCCGAAAAGGATGAGTTTACCATGCTCACAAAACCCATAATACATCTTGTGGATATCAAAGAGGTCGTGGGGATGTAAATTTATTATCAATTAACCTCAGGCGCCGCAACGGCGCCTGAGCCTTCGATTACTTACCGGTGAATGTCTGAAATTTTCACCACACTTTGAGGGCCATTCTAAAATGAAAACCCCGGACGAAGACGAAAAAAACATAGAGTGGGTGACCGAGATATACGTTGCGGTATTCCCGATGCGGTTTAACGAAGATCAGAAGGCAGAGGTCATATTGGCCGGCTTTAAAAAAGATCCCAATTGGCCGAATATGTCACAGGTCCGGGCGACGGTAGAGACTCATTCGAGTGCGGTACCGGATTTGGTAACGCTATGCGATGAAATTGTTGATGAACAGGAGGAAATAGAATCTTATCGATTGTTGAAATTCGATAAAGACGGCATCCATATCCTAAGCCCTGATGATTTTCGAAACCCCGATGAATTCCGGACGTTTGAGCAAAAATTCATGAGTGTCGAATGGGGCATGTGTTGATATGAAATCTCTCTCCTAAAGGTGCCTGTGTAATGCCACACAGACATCCTGCACCGGCAGCCTCATGAATGTGCTCAATTCGTGAGGCTGTCAATTGTGGTGATTACTATTCTCACAGGTTAAAATTGAAGACGGTTAACGTACTGACGATGATGGTACAAAAGGAAAAAAAGAATCTTAAGGACTGGTTTGATCTGGGGTATAAAAACGGTAACAAATTCGCCCAACACGAGGCGGATTACGATGAACTGGCTGGTGTATATCGGGCCAGGGGAATTCCCATAAATTGGGATATTTTTCGTGCTGAAATTTTAAATAAACATATCGGGGATAAAAGTTTCGATTTTCAGGCTTATACGGATGGTTTTGCACGGGCATGCATTGAATTATTTGAAAAACTATAGCCATTGTCAAAAAGTGAGATAATTTTATGAGTAATTCCAATATCTTGAAATTTAATGCCCTGTCGGAAGCAAAATTCGAACCTATTTTGCAGCTTCTTCAGGGAGGTGATCCGGATGTTGTTGCGCAACATGCAGGCATGACCAAGGAACAACTTTTCCGAATGCGCGACGATCTGCTTGCCCAGGCTGAAAGGGAAAGGGCTAAAGTGCTTAAAGTCCCGCCGGCAAAAGTCGGCAGGAATGATCCCTGTCCATGCGGTTCCGGAAAGAAATACAAACAATGCTGTTTACAAAAACATGAGACAGCCCGGCAGACGAGTGATAGGGCTGAAGCAGAAAGCCTAAAAGCAAAGCAAAAAGAACAAGACAAGCTGATCAAGTGCATTGAAAAGGCATTTGGCCTACTCAGTTCACAGCAATATGACCCGGCGATTCGCTTTGCATCCAAGCTGATCACCCGTTACCCCAATGAGGACCGGCTTCACGATATCATTTCGACCAGTCATTTATATGCCGGTGACTTCGAGGAGGCGATTGAAATTAACAAGCGCAGGCTGAAAGTCGCCGAATCGGAAAAATCCTTTTTCATCGAACACGGGCGTTATCGGGACTCAGAAATAGACAAGCCCGGCTTGTCTTACTACTATCCTCCACAGACCTGGCTACAGAAATACTGGATTGCTCTTAAAGCCAAAGATTATCAGGCCCTGTATCCCGCCGTGCCAAACCCGCAAATTATTACACTTGTAAACAAGCTTCAGGCTGCGGATGATCCGGGTCACTTTCCGGAAAAGCATTCCCAGGGCCTTGAGCTTCGCCGGAATGTACTAAAGGGAACATTGGATAAGATTAAGGCCATCGGACCTGAGGGTATATCATATCTCTTGCCGCTGGCCTGCAAATACTCCTGGGCCGGTCTTTTTGTGCCTGAAATTCTCTCCGTTTATCAAACAGATACAGCCATTCGTGCCCTGATTGACATATCCATGTTCGGTTTTGCGTATGCATCCGGGGCCAGCCTCCATTATCTGGAGCAACAGGGGGAAGTTGTCATACCTTACATTGAAGAGGCCTTCTCAAGAGACAAAACATTTGATCCCATAAAAACCGGCATTGTATCGGTGCTCGGAAATATTCGCGTTCCCACCGCCTATAAGCTTCTCATACGCCTTCTTGAGCATGGGAGCTCTCACATCGTCAATTGGGCCGGAGATGCATTGGGCAAATTTAATACTGTCAAGGCCTTACCGGCCATGGTTGACGCCAATGAAAGAATCGGTGGTGAGAAAATGATCGATGCAGCGATCCGGAAGTTAAAAGACCTTCAAGATCCCTATGGCAGGATGCGCGTCTGAAGAGCGACGAATGGCCGGGTACCGAATCATTTAGGCTCTGTTCGCTAATTTGACTTTGAATGCTGAAAGCTGAGACGATTTTTTGACGTATTTTTTCACCAATTTTAATGTGGTTTCATTGTCACAGACAATTTGACGACAGTGACATTTTTTCTTGCATCGGTCACAGAAATAATCGTCATTAAGGGGATTGCCACAGGCGCAATAAGGTTCCATGACCAGCGAACTGTCTTCCAGAGTCGCTTCGTAGTGATCACATGGAATGTCATTTTTTTCCATAACCGTTGTCATGATCTATCTTTTCTCCTTTAATATGGTTTAAGATTTATATATATAGTCTTTCTGACCTGAAAATTTCAAGTGGATTTTTCAGGCTTTGGATATATGAAAATTATCGGATGATTCCGGCAGGCGCTTGTTGAGGAGAGGAAAATAAATAGATGTCAGATAAAAATGCACCGCCGTGTCCATATTGCGGGCAGGAGATGAAAAAATGGAAAGTACCCATTGCATCTACCTGGCCCAACGAATTCTTTTTCGTTTGTTTTAATGATGAGTGTTCCTATTTTGTTAACGGTTGGAAGCGGATGTGGGAACAACAGGCAACCCGGGCATCGTATCGCTGCCGTTTAGATCCCGACACCGGGAAATGCGCACCCCTACCGGTATGGTCCTATGACGCCCTAAAAGATGATATTATTAACTGAAAAAACCTTAGATTCTCAATAGACCAAGGCACCGGGTCAATATGATTATTTCATACACCAGAACGTATTGAGAGGTTACGGTTAACCCAATTCAGTAACTGCTAGTTGAAAGGTCTTTTCCCCAAAGAGGGAAAATTTAAGCCATTGACAGGCAAACACCATCAGTTCCGTTTCGTCGGTTTTGATACGCTTTAACACATGTTGCGCGATGTCAAATTTCTCCAGAAACGAGGTTTCAAATACAAAATTTCTGAAGTCATCCAGGCAGTAGCAGGCCATATAATACATCCGTAATTGCCGGTCACTGAGTCTTTTGATAATTTTTGACTGCCTGCCTGCCGTGATATCCATAAAAAACTGGTTCATGGTATTATATTTATCCAGCCCCTGATTCGTAACCCATTCCGGAACGGTCCACTCCTGTTTTTCATTCAACCCGAGACAGTAAGGTTCTTTCACCATAAAATAATGTTCGCCCGCCTGATGTCTCGCAGGACGTATGGAAACCGCCCGACCCAAAGGGTATAAGCGGCAGGCACCGGGTCGATCTTCATAGACAATACAACCCTCCGGTCCTACAAAAGGACACCGGCGGGTTT
>CAZIXY010000313.1:0-3953 GCA_964543315.1 uncultured Desulfobacteraceae bacterium
CCCCCTTTTAGGGGGCTAAATCAATACCACGTCCTCTGGGCGTGGTTGTTTATTAAAATAATCCTGACGCCCCGGAACCGTGGTCCAATAATGATAACTTTTTAAGTGAACCTCCCCACCTGCAAGGCGGGGCGCTAAAAAAGGATTCCCAAATTCACTTTGCGGGAACTTATCCCCCAAAGCCTTGGAAATTTCCATTTCATCCCCGCTCGCAGCGCGGGTATTAGGGCTATGCTGTTTCAAAAGTCTGCAAAGCGGGACGTTACATGAAGTCGCGCAGCAATTTCATAAACAGAGAACCAGAAAAGGGTGCGCATCATTGCCGAAAAAACCTTCAAAAATTCGTGAACAAAAGAACGATTCCGGGTGCGAAGATATGCCAATTGCCCATGAAAACTTGTCCAGTGAGCGCTACAAGGCCTTTGTTGAGAATATCGAAGAAGGTGTTTATGAGGTTGATATTGATGGCAATTTCCTTTATTTCAACGATTCTCTGTGCAGGATTTTCGGATATACGAGAGAGGAGATACAGTTCCAGAGTTTCGCGAAGTTCATGGACAGACAACAGGCCGAGGTGTTTGTCGCTTCTTTCAAGAGTATGTATGAAACCGGACAGGGATTTTCAAATTTTATTTGGCGGATTGTTACAAAAGAAGGTGATCATAAGGTCTTGGAACTTTCGGCCAATCTGATTACCAACAAGGAAGGCAAAAGTGTGGGTTTTCGCGGCATAGTCCGCGATAGCACGAATAAATTCAGGACTCAGGACGCCCTTGAAAAATCGGAAAGACGTCTCAGGACCCTTTTCAGATTTGTGCCGTTCCCTATTGTGGTATACACGGTTGACGGACGCGTTTCTTATATAAATCCGGCTTTTACAGAGACATTCGGTTGGAAGTTTGACGAACTGGAAGGAAAAACAATCCCTTATGTGCCTCCGGACCTGGAGCAGGAAGCCGCAGAAATTATTCAAAAACTTTTTAAAGAAGGGGTTATACGCAAATATGAAACGCAAAGGCTGACCAAAGACGGCCGGATACTGGACGTGGCCTTCAGGGCCGCTGTTGTTTCAGAGACAGGAGACGAGCCGTCCGGGGAACTGGTGATTCTCAGGGATATAACTCAGGAAAAAAGGATTGCGCGAAACAATGAGGCAATGCTCCGTACCAGCCTGGCCCTGCCTGAATATCCATCCCTGGAGGGCCTTCTGGATTATGTCAGCAGCGAGATTAAGAGGCTCTTGGAGGTTGAGGGCGCCCTTGTCATACTCCTGGATGAGGAGAAAAAGGAGCTTTTTTTCAAAGGGGCTGCTATTGACGATTTAGCCGCTGAAGAGCGAGTTAAGGAGATCCGATACCCCGCGGACAAAGGTGTTTCCGGCAAAGTCGTCCGCACGGGCAAGCCGATTATTGTTCCTGATACGTCTAAAGACCCGAATTTTTATTCAGTCGTGGATATCAAGGCGGGCTTTAAGACAAAAAATATGCTGGACGTCCCTTTGAGGAGTAAGGACAGGATTATCGGGGTCCTGTGCGCTATGAATAAAAAGACGGGGGCCTTTGACAATACGGACGTCGAACTCTTGAATATGATCGCGGGGACCGTGGCGCTTTCCATTGAGAATGCAAGGTACTCGGATGAGCTGAAAGAGGCATATTATGAGGTTTCTAGCCTTAACAGGGCCAAGGACAAGGTCATCAATCACCTTTCCCATGAACTGAGGACGCCGCTCTCGATCCTGAGCGCCTCTCTTAACATCCTGGAGAAAGATCTTTCCTCTCTTCCGAAGAAGAACTGGCAGACGACCATTGAGAGGGCCCGGCGCAACCTGAAAAGAATATTGGATATGCAGTACCAGGTGGAAGATATTATGCGGGAGAGGCATTATGACGTCCATTATCTCGTCTCTCTGCTGCTGGAGGAATGTGCCGACGAACTGGAATCCCTTGTCGCTGAGGAGGTGGGAGAGGGTCGCTTGGTCGAAACTATCCGAAAACGTATCGATGAGATATTCGGCCAAAAGGACGTCATTCATAAGACGATAGCCCTGGATGAATATTTAAAGGAGAGACTGAAAGCGCTTGAGCCGCTATTTTCCCATCGCCGGGTGGAGATCATAACAAGATTTGAGCAGACACCGCCCATTCATATGCCCCTGGACCCGTTGCAGAAGGTGATAGACGGTCTTATAAAAAACGCCATAGAAAATACCCCTGATATGGGAAAGATAGAAGTGGTTATAAACAAGAAAGGGGAGGGCACGGAACTGGTTGTGCATGATTACGGCGTGGGGATTACGGAAGGAGATCAGCGGCGCATCTTTGAGGGATTCTTTGCCACGCAGGACACCATGGCCTATTCCTCAAAAAGACCGTTCGATTTCAATGCAGGGGGTAAGGGAGCGGATCTTTTGCGTATGAAGATTTTTTCGGAACGCTACAATTTCAAGATAGACATGGTGTCATTAAGGTGCGGATTCATACCCAAAACAACAGATGTCTGCCCGGGTAAAGTAGATGATTGTTCATTTTGCAAGGACCGGAAAGACTGCTACAGATCAGGAGAGACAAGGTTTGTTCTCTTTTTTCCCAAAGCACCTGAAAATCCTCGCCAATAAACCCTCACGACCCAAGGAATAATCTCTATGGCGCTTCAACTTAAAAGACTAAAATCGTTTTCAGGAAGAAGGGGTCCCCTGCTTCTCATCATTATGGATGGAGTGGGCATTGGAAAAGAATATGACGGTAATGCGGTATATCTGGCCGAAACTCCGAACCTTGACCGCCTGCGAGCGTCCAGCCTTTACTGCCAACTGCAGGCCCATGGAAATGCCGTGGGATTGCCCTCGGAAAAAGACATGGGTAACAGCGAAGTCGGTCATAATGCGTTCGGGGCCGGGCGTATATTTGACCAGGGCGCGTGTCTTGTCAACAAGGCCATCGGGACAGGTCGGATTTTTAAGACGGAAGCCTGGTCCCATATCGTCAGGCGGGCTGAAAACGGCGGGACTCTCCATTTCATTGGGTTACTCTCCGATGGAAATGTCCATTCTCACATCGGGCACCTTTACAGGCTGATAGATAAATGTGTTGAAATGAGATTCGGACGGGTTCGCATACATGCCCTTCTTGATGGGAGAGATGTGGGCGAAAGATCGGCACTTGAATATGTGGTTCCCTTGGAGCAAAGGTTGGCTGAGATATCGAATGAAAAAGATCTTGATTATGGTATTGCCTCGGGTGGCGGCCGTATGAGGGTGACCATGGATCGTTACAACGCGGACTGGAGAATCGTGCAACGGGGATGGGAAGCCCACGTTCTGGGTAAGGGGAGCTCTTTTAGTTCGGCGGAGGAGGCTGTCAGGCGCTATTATGATGAGGACCCTGATATGACGGATCAGTACATGGACTCCTTCGTGATTGTGGACGGACAAGGTCGTCCGGTGGGGCCTATCGTTGACGGGGACGCGGTTATAAACTTCAATTTCAGGGGAGACCGTGCGATCGAAATCTCCCGGGCCTTTACGGAAAAGGATTTCCATGAATTCGATCGCGGCCCCCTTCCTGATGTCTTCTATGCAGGCATGATGCAGTATGACGGGGATACCCGGATGCCGCCTGAATTTTTGGTATTGCCCCCCGCTATTGATCGCACCGTCAGTGAATATCTTTGTGCGGAAAAAGTAAAAAGTTTCGCCATCTCCGAAACACAGAAATACGGCCATGTGACCTATTTTTGGAACGGCAATCGTTCCGGCTATATTGATGAGTCTTTGGAGACCTATGTGGAGATACCTTCCGACAGGATCGAGTTTGACAAGGCCCCGAGGATGAAGGCCCTGGAAATTAGGGACAGGACCATTGGGATGCTGAAAACAGGACAGTACCGCTTCGGCCGCCTGAATTTTGCCAACGGTGATATGGTGGGCCATACCGGCAACTTAAAGGCCGCCA
>CAZIXY010000314.1:0-3953 GCA_964543315.1 uncultured Desulfobacteraceae bacterium
CACCTATGCCTTACTACAATGAAAAGGAAGGACGCTGGAACCTTTTCTATGTCGCGTATCGGAGCAAACCTAATGATCCGACAGGATGGTATGAAGGCTATGAAGGGCGTATCTGGCGGGCGGTTTCCACGGTTCCGGGCTACGACGGCTTAGATGGACCTTATGAAGATGTAGGTGTTATCCTTGAGCCCGGGCCTGATTCTGATCCGTGGGAAGGATTGCAGGGGACGGATTCCTTCTATGCATATCAGGTTGGAAACGAGTGGTACGGTTTTTATGGAAGTGCGCAAACTCAAACAGATAAAGACCCTAATTACCCCACCTGGTGCGTCGGTCTGGTAAAAGCACCTGAAATGGCAGGCCCCTGGAAAAGGTGCAGCGAAATGAACCCTGTATTATTTGATCCGGTTTTTGCTGAAAACCCAATCGTCGTAAAATTAAAGGATGGCAGATATTCTGCGACTCTCGACAGCGGCAGTGCGACGCAGTTTGGGTATTCCTTTTCCGATGACGGCATTCATTGGTCAAAAGCCGCTTTTGTTGATTTGGCTTTGGAATTCGATCAGTGGTGGACGCTCATGCGCACGCCCCTGGGGTTAATACCGGAAGACGATGGGACATACACCGTGTTTTACACGGCCTATACAAAGAGTAACTTTGCCTGCGTCGGAATGGTAAAGCTCAAAGAGATCAACCTTAAAGATTAAAGGCAGTGTTATAATATGCTTAAATCCAAAGTTCCTAAAGTAATATTATGCTTAGAAAGTTCCCGTCAATACGGCCGAGATCTGATTCGCGGAATCGTGCTGTATTCGAAATTGCACGGCCCATGGACTTTTTGCATAGAAGAGAATTTCTACAGGCAAAACAAAAAGAGCAAAAATGTTTTATCCTGGATTAAAAAATGGGGAGCTAATGGTATTGTTGCCAGAGACTTTAATTATTTGGACAAACTTATCGAAGTTGGCATTCCCACAATTATAGCCAGCGCTTTCATTGAGCGTGATGAGGATATAATTAAGATAACAACAGACAACGAAGGCATAACTCAACAGGCTTATGAGCACTTTTGTGGACGAGGTTTCAGGAATTTTGCATTCTGCGGTTTTGAAGATATGCCCTGGTCAAAGTGTCGCGAGGAAAGCTTCGAAACCATAGTTAAAAGTGCCGGCTCTAAGATAAACGTCTTCAATTCCAATTCCTCAAGAATTTCGAACTGGGATAAAGAACATCCCCGCATAATCAAATGGCTTAAATCACTTCCAAAACCTGTTGGAGTTCTTTGTTGCAATGATGACCGAGGACGTGACTTAATTGAGGCCTGCCTCGCAGGTGGATTGAAAGTACCTTTTGAAGTTGCGGTTCTTGGGATAGACAATGATGATCTTGTATGTGAATCATCGAATCCACCACTATCCAGCATTTCTTTAGGTACTGAAGAAGCCGGTTTCTTTGCTGCAGCAACGCTTGATAAACTCATGAAAGGTGAAAAAAACAATGTGGACACTATCATTGTAAAACCGAAGGTAGTTGTACGCAGACAGTCCACGGACACCTTGGCTGTTGAAGATGAATATGTGGCTAAAGCATTGCATTATATTAATCAGAACATAAAAAACCTTATTCAGGTAAATGATGTTGTTCGTGCCGTCAATTGCTCCAGAAGAAATTTAGATGAAAAATTCCGAAGATATATTGGTCATACTGTCTTTTCCGAAATAAGACGGGCAAGAGTAGAAAGCATTTCCCACTTACTTTCGGAAACAGACCTTCCGATTTCCCAAATCGCTTTCAACTTAGGGTACAATGATTCCGGTCATATTGCAAGGTTTTTCAAGCAGGAAAAAAATATTACGCCTAAGGCTTTTCGGAAACAATATGGGATTAAAAAATTAACGGCAAGAAAAAAAATAGCCCTGGACTAAGGATGCTGAACCAGCGACACTCTGTACTTTCGACGCACGGATTATGGTAATTCTGAATCAGGTTGTAATTGTACAACAAGAGTCGGCATTTATGGATTTAAGAAAATGCTTTTATATACAATCAGGGCAAAATAGCAAGCCTTCTGCAAAATAGGTTTTAGAAGTAAGTTTTTGGATGTTTTGAAATGTGAATAGGTATTTTGAAAGCAGGGATGTTCGGCAAAGCAAGTTTTGGTTGAATATCCGGCAAAATCGGCTGTTTGGGGGCGTACTGCCTCCGACAATTCCAAATAGTTCTTTGAAAAGTTAATCTTTCAGCGCCATAAAATGTTAGCCGGCTTTGGCAAAAGTTCGATAGCATCGAATCTTGTCGGGTCTTTTGAGCAGAACCCCTGCGGCAACGGCGATGGCGGTAAGTGCAAGATGAGCGATGGTCATCTGATTCTTGATGACTATAGGTTTGTAATGAGTAGTTTGTTCAGCTTCTCTGTCGCCTAATCTTGCAAAATACTGTTCAACGGTCTCCCTGATTTTGAAAGTATCCTTGAATTCTTTGGAATCTCTGGGAACTCTCGAACGGGCATCGTCTGTAATATCCAGATATCTTGTGCAGCCGTAGCATTTGCCGGTATTAAATTTTGGGTTGTTTACAGGACAGTTCTCACCGTGCTTTTCAGCTAATTTTTTACTGGCTTTGATGGGACATCTGAACTTAAGCCTGTCTCGATTACCTTCTGTCCATTTGCCGACAGATTTCATTTCGAGCCCAGCCTCACATAAAGGCAGGCCATGTAGCCCGAATTTTTTGTCATCTTTGGTATTTCTGGGATTGATAGGTATAAATGGTTCGGCTTTGAGCTGCTCAACTACGAATGTATAAAGCTCTTTTACATCATAGGCCTTATCAGCAAGGACGGCAGAGCCTTTTTTGAATTTATACCTTCTTTTGAGTTCTCTCAGCAGGCTTTGGGCAACCTCGGCATCGGTGATGTTATTCGGCAGTGTTTTTTCAACCAGACAGACGCCTTGTTTGCTAACAATTACATGTGTCCTGTATCCCCAGAAGAACAGCATGTTTTCTTTTTTGCCGTTGACAACCTGGCAGGAATAATAGCACAGGCTTGCCCATGGATTTCGTATTGGTCTTTTGTGCTTATTCCTGGAGTTTCTGTTCGGGTTTTTGAGGTTGTTTTCCTTGGTAGCAGCCATGACCGGTTTTGAATCGATGATGAGTTTGTCGAATGTGATGATGTCGTTGTCTATGAGCGTTTGATTGTTTTTGTAGAAGATTTCCTTAATGACAGAATTATTTGTATTCGAGAGGAACCTGTAGAATTTGCTGGCATCGGGGAGACATCCTAAATCGAAACCACATAGCTCTTGTAAAGGCGGCAGTACTTCAAGGTATTCTATCAACTGTG
Source organism: uncultured Desulfobacteraceae bacterium (assembly GCA_964543315.1). Lineage (GTDB taxonomy): Bacteria > Desulfobacterota > DSM-4660 > Desulfatiglandales > Desulfatiglandaceae > JAFDHL01. The sequence goes on from CAZIXY010000314.1 coordinate 3,347, forward strand.
GAATTGATTTTATCCGTTCAAGAGTTTTTACGATCAATGCTCTGAGAATTGCTCTGTTTGAATAGCCGTCTGCTCCGACACCAGTGTTTTTATCTTTTAGTGCTGTAAGGTTTAAGGCTTTGAATATGAGATAGTATTTTCTTAATAGCGAAGAAGTCCTGATGAGTTCCCGGAGGTCATAAAACAGAGATGTTTGAAGGTTTTGCATGAGATACACTCCTTTGTTTTGGTTGTAAGCGTTTAGTTTCGAACAACTTACATTATAACCGGAGCGGAGGAGATTGCAAGAAAACAATGTGCGTAAATCATTGTTTTATATAGATTTATGTATTTTACAGAAGGCTTTTGTAAGTTTAATTAAGGAGCATCCGGCCATGAAAATTATTTTTACTTGATGCCTGCGTCAAAAGTATTTTCTCGCAAAAAATCCATAACTTTTTGTAGAATAAGGTAGTTATGTGATTTTTTCGGTTGACTTGGGCGAGATAGCCAATACAATGTAAGCTCTTATATATACAATGCTTGGAGCAATTATGCACAAAATTATCAATCCACAACAAACCCGGCTTTTTGACCCGTTTGATCGCGTCCTGACCGAAAAAACACG
>CAZIXY010000315.1:0-3942 GCA_964543315.1 uncultured Desulfobacteraceae bacterium
CGGAGCCGGACACGGGAGAAGGACCTGGAAAGGCTCTACAGGCCTTTCAAAAGAAGGGGTCTTCTCGAGGAACTCTATGAATTATATGAGAGGGCAAGCAACATGTTTCCCCTTTCCGCCCGGGTGGATATCCTGCTTGCCAGGACCCTGGTGGATCTCGACCGTCATAACCGGGCCAAAAGGATACTGGAAGATGTGAACAAGGAAGACCCGACGGCGGAGGCGTATTACTGGCTGGCCCGTATTGCTGAAAAGGAAAAGGACTGGGATTCCATGGAGTTGTTCATCCAGAAGGCCACGGTCCTGGACAGGTCGAACAGCGGGTATCATTTCATATTTTCCCGGGTGCTCCAACGCAGGAAAAAGCTGGAAAGGGCCGAAAAGGAGGCGGGCCTTGCCATAGAACATTCTGCAAGACCCTCTTCAGGCCTGTTCAACCACCGGGCCTGGTTACGGTGGGTACGGGAAGATTTTCGCGGGGCCCTCCGGGACTGGGAAGCGGCCATTTCCCTGGACCCGAAAAGGGCCGCCTACTACGGCCGGGCCGCGGATGCCTGCTTCAAGCTGGGCGAGTGGTCCCAGGCCCTGGACTATTACCAGGCTGCCATGCATTTTGATCCTGAAAACAAAAACTACCGCAAGAAATACGAAAAAACAAAGGCCGTAAAGGAAAGTGAGAAACAGTAAACAGTAAATAGTAACGAGTGACGAGAGAAAGACAGTGAATAGTGAATAATGAAAAGACAAAGGACAGCCTCACGCTGAGCTCACGGAGACGCTGAGAAAAGCTTAGACAGGATAAACAGTATCGACGGGGATGAAGTTTGTTTCAAAGCACTATGGGGAGGAACATCGGGAGTAAAAATAAGCATGCTTGTTTTTACACCAGATAAGTCCTCCTCATGGGTCCGGATGAAAAAACATCCGGCCCATCACTTTGTGATTGCTTTGAAACAAGAACCAAAAAATACTCTGTGGCTCCCTGGCCCGCCATCTTGTCCCGTCATAGCCCTGAGCGAAGTCGAAAGATAAACTCCCTATTCAATCGACAATCATCAATCATCAATCCAAATGGCCTCTGTGCCTCAGCGAGCTCTGTGAGAGATAGATCTTTGTTTTTTTATGTTTTAACACTCTGCGTCTCCTTGGGCGCCATAGCCTCAGGGCGGAGGCGGCTGTGGGCTCTGTGAGAGACTGTTTTTTCAATTTTCTTGACATTTTCCCCAAAAAACTGTTAAAGTTCACGGCATGAACAATCCATATGAACAGGAGATACGGTATCGTCTCCTCAAAATCCTGATACAGGAGACCAACCTCACCCAGCGTGACATGGCCAGAAAAATGGGTATCAGCCTCGGGAAGGTGAACTACGCGCTGTCTGAGCTGGCCAGGAGGGGCCTGATTAAGGTCATTCGTTTCAAAAGTGCCAAAAACAAGATACCTTACACGTACATGCTGACCCCCAGGGGTATGGAAGAAAAGGCCAGGCTGGCGGTGAACTTTCTGAGGAGAAAGGTATCCGAATATGAAGAGATAAAGCGTCAGATCAACGAGCTGGCCCGGGAAGTAGATGAAGAAGAATTGATAGATATCTCGGAATCCGAAAAACTGGAAGTGATTCGCAGGTTTTCCTGATTAATTTGGCGGCACAAAGGCCGCTTTATCGATAAAAATATAGTAATCTTAAGCCTTTAGATTGCATTAAGCCCCGTAACTGAAGGGGCGGAGCTGTGGGATGTGTAAGACATCGGAAGTCGGAGAACAGAGGTATGAGATCGGAGATCAGGGAAAAAGACAAAAACAAAAATCTCACACGGAGACACGGAGGACTCAGAGGGATTTTGCCGCAGACTCTCAATGACTATTTTGAGATTGTTTCAAAGATATGTGGAGGAACATCTAAGTAAAAACAGGCAGGCCTGTTTTTGCTCACGATAAGTCCTCCTCATGAGTACGGATGCAAGGGCATCCGGACCATCACTTTGTGATTGCTTTGAAACAAGAACCAAAAAAGACTCTGCGTCTCCCTGGCCCGCCATCTTGTCTCGTCATAGCCTTGGCGAAGACGGAAGCCCTGAGCGAAGTCGAAGCGGGGGGCGTAGGCGGCTGCGATCTCTGCGAGAGACATGTTTTTATTTTTTCTTCCGACTTCTGACCTCTGATCTCTGGATTCTGCATAACCTGCAACCCGTAACCTGCAACCTGCAACCAGCCGGTACCCAATGCCCAATACCCAATACCTAAAAGCCGCCGTACGCTGCGCCCTCTACTGTCTTCTGATCTTCACCCCCATGGCCAGGGCCTCGGTCCAGCCCTGGGCCGTTACCGCCGTTCACATAGTAACCCTCATAGCACTGGCTGCCTTCTTGCTGGAAAAAACCCTGACCGGCGAATTCAAGTGGATCAAAACGCCCCTGGACATACCCATAATCTGCCTTTTATTTCTCTGCCTTCTGTCCACTGTCTTTTCCATGCATCGCCCGATCAGCGCCTGGTCCGTGGCCCTGCTGCTCGACTACATAATCATTTTTTACCTGACCATGCACACCTTTCGCACGCGTTCTCAACTACGCTCCCTCGCCTTTCTTATCATCGGCGTGGCCGCGTTTCTCTCCCTGTTCGGGCTTTTCAAGTGGTTTGGGGTGAACCCCTTCTCATGGTGGGAGTATTCGGATATTCCACAGGATCCTACCCGCCTTTCAGCAACCTTCGGCAATCCCGATCACCTTGCCGGTTACATGGAGATGTCCCTGCTCCTGATCCTGGGGCTGTTCCTGCTCGGGTTCAGGCCGGGAACACTCGCGCTGCTGTGCTATATATCGTGCCTGCTCCTATGCGCTTTGATCCTCAGCCTGTCGCGGGGAGGATGGTTCGGAGCATTTATAGGCCTGCTCTTCATGGCCGCGTGCCTGCTCGCGGACAAGCATTTTAAACGCAAACGGATGATCCTCACAATTATGGGAGGATCCCTGGCGGCAGCACTGATAGTTTTTTCAACCACTCCCGTTGTGGAACGGGTATTAACGCTAACCGAAAGAAAACCTGCTACGAACCTCCAGGGCCGTCTGACGGCCTGGGCCGGGATGGTGGACATCATCAAGGAACATCCCGTCACGGGAACAGGGCCGGGCACCTTTGCGACTGTTTTTACACAATACCAGCCCGCGGGTGTGGCATGCCGGTATTTCCGAGGTCACAACGATTATCTGCATTTCGTATCGGAGGCGGGGCTTCCGTTGATTGCCGTCATGCTCTGGATGATCCTGGGCCTTTACAGGAGAGGGCTCCACAAGGCGAAGAATCCCAGCCGTCTGGTCAGGGGCATAACCATCGGCGCCATGTCCGGGATAACCGCCGTCCTTGTGCACGGCCTGGGCGATTTCAACCTCCACATACCGTCCAACGCGATTCTGTTCGCGGTCTTTGCGGCTATTGTCGTATCTCCACTGCCGTCGCATAGTGAATAGTTAAAAGAATTTTTTGCCGCGGACTTGCGCAGACAGGCGCAGACTTACACCCGCCGTCGCTCTAAAGAGCTATGGCGCGGCAGGCAGACTATTTTGACATTGTTTCAAAGATATGTGGAGGAATATCGGAAGCAAAAACAAATGCGCTTGTTTTTGTTCACGATGGCTCCTCCTCATATTCGGCCCTGAGCGACACGACCTGATCACGTCGACAGGTCTCACAGCCGAAGGACTTTGCGAAGCCGGCTGCCCCGTTAAATTCAGTAGGACCATTTACTATATTTGAATTCTCTAATTGATGAAAAAACATCTGTCACATAAAGATATCCTTAGCCTTTTGAAGGCTGAAAAGATATTTCTTACAAATGAATTTGGCGTGGTCAATATCGGGCTTTTCGGTTCCTATGTTAAGGGAAATCAGCGAGCTGACTGCAAGACGGAAAAGTTGTATGCCAATTCCGTGCATGATTGGAGA
>CAZIXY010000316.1:0-3933 GCA_964543315.1 uncultured Desulfobacteraceae bacterium
TTCCCCGCCGAGTAAAAAGGCGTAACGCGACTTTTTACGAGGTTATCAAAATTGACTGAAAAAGTTCGGGAAAGAGTAATGAGAATTCATAAACTTTCACCTGCTGAGGGTTCGAGAAGAAAGCGGAAGAGGGTAGGACGGGGTCCTGGCTCCGGGCATGGAAAGACATCCTGTCGCGGTCATAAAGGCCAGAATTCTCGTTCTGGTGGAGGGGTGCGTCCTGGCTTCGAGGGCGGGCAGATGCCTTTGCAGAGGAGGCTTCCCAAACGTGGTTTTAATAATATTTTCAGAAAACACTATAGTATTATCAATATTAAGGATCTTAGCGGATTTGAGCCGAACTCAAGTGTGGATTCGGAGTCTTTGAGGAAAGCCGGACTTGTAAAAAAAGAGAGGGACGGCATCAAGCTACTTGGCAACGGTGAGATTTCACATCCTTTGAATATCCAAGTCCATAAAGTGAGCAAGGGGGCCAAGGAGAAGATAGAAGCCTCAGGCGGTAAGGTTGAGGTCATTTTGTGATAAGTCCTTAAGGACCTCTTTCTGAAGTTGATAGGAGTAAACTGAAGTGATTGGCGGTTTCCAAAATATCCCAAAAATACCTGAACTGAAAAGGAGGATTCTTTTTACCCTTTTCATGCTCACCGTCTATCGGATAGGGTGTCACATACCGACTCCCGGCATAGACGGTAGTGCGCTGGCCGCCTTTTTCAGTGCGAGGCAAGGGACTCTTTTCGGGTTGTTCGACATGTTTTCAGGCGGCGCCCTGAGCCAGATGTCAGTAATGGCTCTCGGTATTATGCCATACATTAGCGCGTCCATTATTCTGGAACTTTTGACAGTCGTTATCCCGCATCTTGAAAAATTGAAAAAGGAAGGTGAACAGGGGAGAAAAAAGATTACTCAATATACCCGTTACGGCACGGTCCTTTTAAGCGTTATCCAGGGTTTCGGCATTGCGGTTGGTCTTGAGAACATGACCAGTCCCGGAGGGGCCATGATTGTTCCTGCCGGAGGTTGGGGCTTTAGGCTACTTACGGTGATAACGCTGGCCGCAGGGACTTCCTTTTTGATGTGGTTGGGGGAACAGATCACCGAAAGAGGAATCGGTAACGGGATTTCGCTTATCATTTTTGCGGGAATTGTCGCCAGATTTCCGGTGGCCGTGGCTAATACATTCAGGTTGATGGGTACTGGAGAGGTTACTGCCTTTTTTATGGTGCTCATTCTTGCTCTCATGATTGTTGTGGTAGGCATTATTGTTTTTGTTGAACGCGGGCAAAGAAGAATCCCTGTACAGTATGCGAAAAGGATTGTTGGGCGCAGGATGTACGGTGGCCAGAGTACACATCTGCCTTTGAAAGTCAATACGGCCGGTGTGATTCCACCGATTTTCGCTTCCTCCATTATTATGTTTCCCGCAACCATAGCCAATTTTTTGAGCACGGAGCAATTCCCGTGGCTCCAATACGTTGTGAATTTTCTAAACCCCGGTCATGTTGTTTATAGTTTGATCTATATCGGTTTTATCTTCTTTTTCTGCTATTTCTATACCGCTGTGCATTTCAACCCGGTTGACGTGGCCGACAACATGAAAAAGTCCGGTGGATTTGTTCCTGGAATCAGGCCGGGTAAGAACACTGCCGAATATATTGACAGGGTTTTAACAAGGATAACCTTTGTGGGCGCTATTTATGTGTCTGCAATCTGTATCCTGCCCAATATTTTGATTTATCAACTAAATGTCCCTTTTTATTTTGGCGGAACTGCCCTACTGATTGTTGTCGGGGTTGCCATGGATACCACGAACCAGATTGAGTCGCACATGCTGACACGTCACTATGATGGGTTTATGAAAAAGGGCTTTGGCAAAGTCAAATAACGAGAGTGTCCCAAGCGTTCAATAATTATTTTGGGAAGAATAAATGGCTAAGGAAGAGTCAATTGAGGTCGAAGGAATTGTGATTGAGACTTTGCCCAATGCCATGTTTAGAGTGGAACTACAAAATGGTCACAGAGTTTTGGGTCATATTTCGGGAAGGATGAGGAAAAATTTTATTAAAATTCTCCCGGGAGACAAAGTATTAGTAGAATTGTCTTCTTATGATCTAAACAGGGGGCGTATTATTTATCGGGGGTAATAACTATTAGAGCGGGGTTGCGTGGAGGTTTTTTGTAATGAAAGTTAGGCCGTCTGTAAAAAGGATATGTAATAAGTGCAAGATCATTAAAAGAAAGGGAATTGTCCGCGTCATCTGCGATAACCCTCGCCACAAGCAAAGGCAAGGATAGGGAGAGATGTAACCTTTGGGCAATGAGCGATTAACCAACATTTTGCTCGGCCATTAAGCAAAGAGGAGTGTAAGATTGGCAAGAATTGCGGGTGTTGATTTACCGAGGGGTAAAAGGATGGAGATTGCCCTGACTTATATCTATGGTATAGGAAGGGCTTCTTCTCAGAAAATCCTCACTGAAGCTGGGATTGATCGGAATATCAAATCGGATGATATCACTGGAGAACAGATAACCGGTATCCGTAAAATTATCGACGAGAAATACACGGTTGAAGGCGATCTCAGACGTAACGTGTCCATGAATATAAAAAGGTTGATGGATTTGGGCGCTTATCGAGGGCTCAGGCACAGGAAAGGTTTGCCTGTCAGAGGTCAGAGGACGAGTACCAACGCCAGGACGCGGAAAGGCCCTCGCAGGGCTGTTATGGGGAAAAGGAAGAAGTAAAAGTCAGAGGGAGAGAGAATGGCAAAAACCGCAAGAAAGAGAGGCAAGGCCAAAAGGGAAAAGAAGAATGTGCCCAGCGGAATTGTGCATATACAATCCACTTTCAATAATACCATCGTGACCGTTACCGACCCGGCAGGAAATGTCATTGCCCAGTCAACTGCCGGCAGGGCAGGGTTCAAGGGATCGCGGAAAAGCACCCCTTTTGCTGCACAAATCACTACTCGAGATGCTGTCACGCAAGCCATGGAGCAGGGGATGAAATTGGCTGAAGTGAGAGTCAAGGGGCCGGGTGTCGGCAGGGAAGCGGCCTTGCGAGCGCTTCAGGTGGAAGGCTTTACTGTGAGTGTTATCAGAGATGTGACACCTATACCCCACAATGGGTGCCGTTCCCCGAAAAGGAGAAGGGTATAGGTTTTACGAATTCGGAAATCCCGATATTGGGAAGCAGATAAGACGTAAAGCAGTTAGAATCAGGCGCGGAAATAATTGATAATGAAGGAGGGCTATTTTGGCCAGGAATATAGGTTCGTCTTGCAGGTTGTGCCGGCGGGAAAACCTGAAACTGTTTTTGAAGGGTGACCGTTGCTACGGTGACAAATGCGCTTTCGAGAGAAGACCATATGCCCCGGGGCAACATGGCCAGAGGCGTGCGGGCAAGTACTCGGATTTTAGGGTTCAGCTCAGGGAGAAACAAAAGGTCAAAAGGATCTATGGCCTTCTGGAAAAACAGTTTAGGGGATATTACTTTAGGGCTGAAAGGCAGAAAGGTATTACGGGCACAAACCTGCTGATTTTGCTTGAATCACGTCTTGATAATATTGTCTACAGGATGGGTTTTTCTTCTTCTCGAAATCAGGCGCGGCAAATGGTTATGCATAATCATTTCTTAGTGAATGGCAGGGAGGTAAATATTCCCTCTTACCAGGTGAAGCCTGGAGATGTTGTTGAAGTGAGAGAGAAGAGTCGAAAGATACCCCAGATCTTGGAAGCCATGGAAACTGTTGTTAGAAGAGACGTTCCGAATTGGATTCAAATTGAGAAAGACAAGTTTAAGGGAGTATTGGGATCACTTCCTAATCGTGAAGAACTCACAATGCCCATTCAAGAACAGCTCATAATTGAGTTGTATTCAAAATAGACGGACTCGTAAAAAGTCCGGCAATCCCGCAAAGCGGGAGGGTGAGGGTGGAA
>CAZIXY010000317.1:0-3926 GCA_964543315.1 uncultured Desulfobacteraceae bacterium
GCACCTGAATGGGGTTCAGGGGGTCCGGGGTTCAAATCCCCGCGTCCCGACCATTTTTATCATTTTCCCCTAACCTCCCGCTTTCGGGGGGAGGAACTTCTTGCAAGTCATCAATATTGATAACCTCGTAAAAAGTGTTACGCCTTTTTACTCGGCGGGGAAGGGCTACCCTCCCCCGCCATTTGAATTGAATTCAAATGGTTCCACCCTCACCCTCCCGCTTTGCGGGATTGACGGACTTTTTACGAGTCCGTCAATCTTAGCCCTTAAAAGGTGATTAAAACAATATTGAAATATTTTGGATTATATATAATATTGACATTTAATTGCCCTTTCAGTATAATCTTCCTAACATTTGAAGTTTTGTCATAATTAAAGATATTAATCGATAATATGTTTCATTACCACAAAGGAATATAATTTTATGTCAGCAGATTCAAAGCTTGGCGTTTTATTAAAACTTGTAGGTATCATTCTGGTTGCCGGGATTTTGACCTTTTTTATTTCTGTTTTGGCCGGAGTGGATTTTAAAAAGGATAAGGAAACAATCACCAGCCTGGATGGAATATTGTTAGAGGTATCCGCTGAATTAGGTGGCGGAATCAACACAAGGGTTATGAGGTTGGGAAGGGCGCCGGCAGTAAAACCCTACAAGGAATTCTACTGCACGAAACTTGCGAAGGAATTGCTTGATGTTTACTATATTTCTGAAAAGGCAAAAATAATATTGGGTACCCATGATGTGATCGATTATCAAAAAAAATCTGCTCGAATATTAGGGTATGCCAAGGAAAGCGATCTTACAAAATTAGTTGATGAAATCATTCCGCTCACGAGAGAATTGCAGCTTACAGAAAATTTGATCAATGCCGTAAAAAATAAATTGTCCTGGAAAAGGATCGCATATACCATATTGTACTTCGGTGTTTTAATAGGGCTGTACGTCCTGGTTTTTTACCGTTATCGGATCATATTCTATTTTAAAGACCGTCGAACCGGAATTGACAGGAGGTATGGCACGGACCGAAGAAAGTACGATAACCTTCTTTACAAGGGCCCTGAAAGGCGAGGCGGGAAAGATAGAAGGCGCAGAAAAGACAGGAGAAGAGTTATTTAAATCTGTTTTGGAAACGTTATTTTAGGTTGGATTTTGATCATTCAAACAATTGAGCCAATATTCGGCTCAGTTTTGACATGTCCACCGGTTTGGTAAGATAATTTTTTATAAGGCCTTTTTCCTCATCACTCAATCCGTCCGCACCCTTCTCATCGTAACCTGAAACAAGCACGATCCTGGCATCGGGATCATGTTCGATAATTAACTGTGCGCATTTTGTTCCGTCCATTTCAGGCATATTTCTGTCCATCAATACAACGTCCGGTTGCCAGGTTTTATACTTGGCTATGGCATCTTTTCCGCTTTCCGCCGAAGCCGCAGTGTATCCAATACCCTCCAGCATGTCTTCCATCGGTTTAAGGACTTCAGTCTCATCATCGACAACGAGCACCTTTTGGCCTTTTCCAAGGATCGTATCAACAACAGTCATATCTTCTTGCTTGCTATCTTCCTCAGCTGCAGAATGCTGTGGAAGGCTGACCAGAAAGGTAGTCCCCTTATTCATTTCGGAAGTTACCTTGATGTCCCCTCCATAGTTTTTGACGATACCGTATATTGTCGAGAGTCCCAAACCGGTCCCCTTGCCGGTATCTTTGGTTGTAAAGAAAGGATCAAAGCACTTTTCCAGTGTTTCACTGTCCATGCCCATGCCCGTGTCAGCGATAGATATCTCAATCTTGCCTTTATTCTGTTTGGCCTCTATCCTGAGTTCCCCTCCATCGGGCATGGCATCCCTGGCATTTGTACAAAGGTTCATGAACACCTGACTCAGTCCGGACCGGGTTCCCGTAATTAGTATTGATTCCGGCACATCCATATAAATATCTATATTTTTTTGAAAGGATTCAACGATGAGGTTGTAAGTCTCTTTCAGGACTTCGTAGAGATTCAGGGTGTCGAGTTTGGTTTCGGGCTGCTTCCTGGAAAACTGCATAAGCTCGTCAACCAGATCGGAACCCCTTCTTACGAACTTGTTGATAGCGGCTGAAATCTTCTGTAACTTTTGATCATCAGCGTACTTGATCTGTATAAGCTGATTGTTCACTGTAATTCCTGAGAGTATGTTTCTGAAATTATGCGAGATGCCTGATGCAATGGTCCCTATGGATTCCATCCTCTGTGCATGCTGAAGTATTGCTTCGGTACGCTGGCTTGGATCTGTCCTGATCGACTGTGGCAGGTCACGTACCTCAATGATCTCGTCTTGACAAATAGCTGCGCTCCTTTCAACGGTCTCTCGCAGTTCATTCACATTTCCCGGCCATCTGTACACCATGAGCAGCTGCAAAGCTGCTGAAGATATCCGGGCTTTTTTTGGCGACTTCTGGAGGAAATCATCAACAAGGAAAGGGATGTCCTCTTTCCTTTCCCTTAACGGTGGGATCTGCAGGGAAAACACATTTATACGATAATAGAGATCTTCATTAAACCGGCCCTGGGTTACAAGTTTTGTGAGATTTTTACTGCTGGCTGCAATGAATCTTACATCAACTTTGATGGTCTTGCCGTCTCCAACCCGTTCGAATTCCCCATTCTGGAGCACACGGAGGATCTTGGCCTGGGTGTTGAAAGGAATATCATCTATGTCATCGAAAAAGATAACGCCTCCATTTGCCATTTCAAACTGCCCGGGGGTCCTTAATAAATTGTTTTCAGAGTCCTCTCCACTATGTCCAAAGAGTTCGCTCTCAAATATTTTTTCCGAGGCGTCGCTGCAGCTTACCTTTATAAACGGCTTAAGCTTGCGAAGGCTGTGCTCGTAAATGTTCTTAGCTACAAGATTTTTGCCTGTCCCCTGCTCCCCCTGAATCAGCACCGTGGAATTTGTGGGCGAAACCATCATGAGTTTGCTCAACAGACGACGCATGGAACCGCTTTCCCCGATTATGTCCGGGAAAAGCTGCCGTGCGTCCACATTGCTAAGCACATCCGTAACTTGATCGAAGATCTGCGCAAAGTATTTGAGTTCATCGACCTGGCTTAATTTTCCGCTCTCGATTTCAGGGCTTGAAAGGGCGGGGAACTCTTTCACCTTTTTCATGAACCTCTTTACCGGACCCAGCAGGAGGCGTGCAATGACAAGCCCGATAAGAAATGCTATTGCGGCCGCGATAAGCACCCAAATCAATATGGCTAAAGACGAGTCAATTCCTTTTTTCACGTAATACTGGGTGATATGAAAGGCAATGATTGCAGATAAAGAGGCGAGACCTGCAAAGATAAACGGTACTATGATGTAAAGGCTAACATTATAACGCGGCTGTTTCATAGTGTAAGTGATGAGTGGTTATAGGATAGTCCGCCAAATAAAAGCGAAAAAACACACCCAAGTGAACCTCCCCGCCTACAAGGAGGGGCATCAGAAAGGAAACCCGAACTTAGTTGTTTTTTTAAAAGTCCTGCGAAGCGGGACGTTACATGAAATCGTGCAGCGATTTCATAAAAGTTAGAAAAAACCACCTGAAATGTCAAAGGAAAAAAATTATTCCTGGATTGGAGGTGTTGTGACGACCGGTGCCACCTCAGCCTGCAGGCCGAAATCATCGAAATAGACATTGGTTGAGCTGTAACCGAAGGTATGCAGTCCTATTTCCGGTTGTCCAAAATTTCCCGAATCGGTTGTAGTGATAGCGTCAGTGCGAATGATGGTGTTTTCCCGCAACCCTGTCCCCAGGCGTTCAACAGACGTGTCAATGTCGGCATCCCACTGCACCAGGGTAAAGTAATCGTTACCCGGCTCGGTATCGTTTACTTCATCCGGGGGCCAATGCAATTCACCCCGGGGATTTCCGTGTTTTTCATTGTCCAG
>CAZIXY010000318.1:0-3925 GCA_964543315.1 uncultured Desulfobacteraceae bacterium
GGCCACGAACTTTAGATTTGGGATTTCCGTCGGAACCAGCATTTCTTCAAGCTCTGCACTGCGCGCTTTCAGAAAATCACCGATGCCCGGGAACCGGTTGGAGATCCCTAAGAACGAATTCAGGTTCGAGCCTCCCAGATCCATGTCCACCACCGCCTTTTCCGGAGGCGATTGGTATAATTGTAGCTCTTTTCTCCATCAAGGTTCAAACCGTGGCCAATTCATTTCTTCAGAAAAGCTACCGCACTTAATTTGGTTTACAACACAAAGACAAACCAACCTGGTAATGCCCCTTAAATGTGCCCATTTTTATAGTAGTGATATGTCTTATCTCAAAACTTATGAGTGCACTTGCGTAAGGCGTGCCACACTCCATTTCTATTTGATCGCCGGGCTTCAGTTCTTTCAGGAATTCTGCTTCCACGTTCGGCACAAGCATACCTATTCCCCCCGGAGACGTATCCAGCAGATTGAATCGATATTCTTTTCCATCCAACATGAACTCCAAAAAGGTGCCCGTATCATAAGGCTCAATAAAAGCCCTTTTTTGATCACGCTTCTCTTTCCCCAAATATTCCATGTTTTTCCACCTCAAAAAAGGAGCAAGTTTTCAACACGTCTCCTCACGTTTCGACTCTTGCATGTTTCACTTTTTTCATCTGGTTCCGATGCCTGTCGAGAGCCTCAAGGTCGAACGACTCTGCGTCGGAACCGAGAGTCCGTTCCCACGCAGAGCGCGGGAACGAGGAAAAAAACGCCTTAAGAGTCAGGATCAGGCTTGGCCCTTTTGTTTTCCCATGTATCACACGCATGACTCAAGACATGCCGGGCACTGTTCTTTACCGGACGGTCCCAGAATTTCACGATGCGCTCTGCAATCCGCGTAATACTTTCAGCCCCCATACTCTCCCTGTAATTTGGAAGAAAAGCGGTTCGCTTTTTAATAGATTCCCGGATTGTGGGATCGTCAAAGATAAATCCGAAATAGTCGGCCTCAAGAGAAAGGATATTCTTCAGGCTGTAATCTATCTGCTCGGCAATCTTAACCTCGTCAGGATGGCCTCCCATATTAAATACCACCCTGGGACGGTATTTATGGAACACCGCCGCTACTGTTTCGCCGGCCTCGGGATCAATGCCAGCAATTTTTGACCGCAGCGTTCTAATAATCGCCTGCTGACCGTTCAGGGGCTGTTTATACAGGGAACGCAACATCTCGCGGATTCGATAATTCGTGGTAAAGTTACCTTCAATGACGCGCAACAGAAAATGCTTGAGAAACGCCAACATGCTCATGACGGCCGGATACTCAGAAGTAGTGATGACAAGACCGTGGGTGGATAACCTGAAGAAGTCCAGGGTATTGAACGACGTGCCTGCCCCGAGGTCTAACAGGACATACTCGGCAGGCAGTTTTACAATGCGGGAGATAAGGCGAATTTTCTGGGCATAGGGAATGTTCGCCATGAACGGACTCTGGCCATCACCGGCCACGAACTTTAGATTTGGGATTTCCGTCGGAACCAGCATTTCTTCAAGCTCTCCAGTGCGAGCCTTCAGGAAGTCCCCGATGCCCGGGAACCGGTTGGGAAGACCTAAAAATGAATGCAGGTTGGAACCTCCCAGATCCATGTCCACAGCCACGGTCGGGTGCCCCATCTCGGCCAGGGCAATGGCGAGGTTGGCCGTTAAGAACGTTTTCCCAACACCGCCCTTGCCCGAGGCAATTGGTATTATGGTGGTTCTTGTGTTCATAGTGGAAATAAGACCCCCCCTTTAATTAAAGGACCAGCTCATACTAAGAGGAGCATCCTGCGGCCTTTGAGGCTACGGCCTGCCAGTGGTTGGTAGATCAACTTTGATAACCTCGTAAAAAGCTTGAGCCTTTTCGCTCGACGGGGATGGGCTACCCCTCCCCCGCCATTTGAAGTGAATTCAATCCCGTGTATCGCGGGACCACCCTCGCCCCAGGCCGGGGCTTACTCGTCCTCGGCCTGTTGCCGGACTTTTTACGAGTCCGTCAACTTTCTGGTTGAAAAAAATCGATTGAATGGTCGCAAATATCCAATTTTATAGCAATTTTTATGCCAGATTCCGTACAAATAGTAAGTAGTCCCACTCTAAGCCTGAGGCCAAAAAATCAAAACAGATGAATTATCAGTGTCTTCTGCCTGCCTTGCAAAATGCATTAACTATTTCACCGGGTTTAGTCTCTGTATGAAAAAAGGCCTAAATTTTGCACTAAATCTTTTCTAACCAACACTCATTGTAACTATGTTTTTTTTCCTTATATACAATATATTGCTTTTTTTATTGACAAACATACAAGATATTGATTATTTTAATCAAAAATACACAACAGTAATGGACACTTGAATATAGCGGGACGTCAAAAATATGACGAACATTAAAAAGATGTTGATTTATTTTTCCATTCGTCAGGTCTGATCCTTAAAAATACGATTGCAGTATCCCGAGGGAAAAGAAATTGTCCTCCGTCATATCCAAAAGAGATCTCTTTAACGCCTATTGCGTGCTATTTGGCACTGAAGATAAGATTACGGTTGACCTCTTAAAAAAACTTAAGCCATCGGTAGTTAAAGCGGCTTACAGGAAGAAGGCTTTAGAGACACATCCGGATCGTTTAAGAGCACTTGGAAAAACTGAAATTGAAATGAACGAACAATTCATAGAAGTCGCCACGGCCTATGAAAACCTGAATTCATTAATGAAAGGCGATCGAATATATTACTTAAGGGGTGGAATAGATGTCCGGAAAAAAAGCAAAGAAAAAGCTGAAGAGGCGAACAAACAGAGGGATTTTTCAGATCATCTTTACAAAGGTCATCTACCAAAACACAAACTATTGATCGGTCAATTTTTATATTACTCGGGCATTATTTCATGGAGAACCCTTATTTCCGCAATAACCTGGCAGAAAAGGCAACGTCCGCCTATTGGTCAGATAGCGCTTAAGAGTGGAATCCTGTCATCGTATGAAGTCAAGAAAATCCTGACAGGGCGACGTATTGAGCAAAGTTACAGGGAGAAATTCTGTCAATACGCCTGCCGTAAGGGATACATAACTTCCGTTGAACGCACGACCCTCTTGGGCAAGCAACGCAGTATTCAGCGCCCATTGGGAGAGTTTTTCACGGAACAGGGGATTCTTTCTTCCGAAGAGATGGACAGGATGGCAGGAAGGCTACAGATTCATAACAGATGCGCTTTTGAAACAAAATTTGTTATAAGAGATTATTGACATTAACAAGCCAGATCTCAACTTATGAGTTCAAGATTAAAAACAGTATTTCCTGAGGATTGGCAGTATATCTTAAATGGTTACAAAGGTTTTCTTTGCTCTATTGGATCGCAAGTTGCTAATGAAAATATGCTGCTTGCTTTGCTTGAAATTGGGGTAAAATTCGGAGAAAGACTATCACGGCTGCACGTGAACGGATTTGTAGAGATTGGCTGCGGGCTGGCAATTCCTTCATTGACTTTTGCAAAACTGGGCTACACAGGAGGAAAGGCTATTGACATAGACCCGAAAGTTCTTGCTTGTGCTGAGGATTTAAAGAATCGTTTGGGATGTGAGCTGGAGATTCAGTGTCGTGACGTTTTCGAGAATAGACCAACCTTGCAAAAGGGTGAGCTTCTGATTGCAGAGAAACCGGCGAGTTATAAAAAGAGTGTTTTGGAAGTAGAATATAATATACGAAATTGGTGCACAATCGAAGGTCATAATTTTGCGCTAATCCCCTCTTATCTTGGCACAGATACAGTGACCTCCTATTTCGAAAGATGTGAAAAATATGAAAAGAAGTTTAGGCAGACAGGGTTTAAGGTAGAGAATAAACAAATATGTGAACAGTTGCCATTCAGGTGGTTAATTGCATTTAGGGAAATGGGGATGGAACGCAAG
>CAZIXY010000319.1:0-3918 GCA_964543315.1 uncultured Desulfobacteraceae bacterium
GGTCGTAGGGCTCAACCCATTTTCCATGTTGTGGCGTGTGGACCCGTGGATGCGTGACACCGGACTCCATCTGGCGCTCCAGGGAATCCATGAGAAAATCCTTCAACTCATCCCTATCCATGGCATCTCCCGGATCGCCCCTATCTATGAAATCCATCGAATCATCCTTTCCCATAAGAACCCTTCTTTAAAGGTATTCCTTGGTTTGGCTGAAAACGAGCTTCTTGAATTCGCTTTCCTGAAGTTCGGCTTTCAGCAACGCCTTGGCCTCCCTCAGCTGCTCCAGCCTGTCCATAACAACGTATACCTTGGCCGCGCCGAGCTGGCGGATGTCGCGCTTAACGTTCTCAAGAATATGGGGATGAACGGATTTCTCATACTCGAAAGCGAAAAGCGTGTCGCCGACCAACTCCGCGACATCGATCTGCTTCCATTCCATGGCCACGTTGATGTCGGGCCTTTCCCTGTGCCTGCGGCGATGCTCAAAAATGAGAGACGTAGCAATCTTCGATTGCAGGCTTCGGTTTTTTCCGCTCTTCAGGGCAACGTCCTCATATCTCTCGCCGATGAAAGCGGCTCCGGAAGGCATGATTTCGGTGTAGTGCCTGCTGAGACCTTTGCTGCCGCCGCTTCTGCCAAAGCTCAGCTTTTCGGGATAGGCTATCAGGCCGCATTCTGCCATTTTTCTCACGAAGGTCTCGTCCACGTTGAACTTCAGCCGCTTGGAGAACACCCCTATCGGCTTGATTGGATGCTGCACGAGGGCCTGCAGGAAGGCCTTAATCTTGCTGCGGTTCTGGCGCATCCACACGGCAAGGGCGTCGGGAATCCGTTGCGCGGTTTTGGGCTCCTCCACAGGGACGTAATCGAGTTTCGCTATGTGGGGAGCCATCATCTCCGCGACCTCTTGAATGGTATACTGATGAAAGTCGATGTCAGGGATTTTATGAAGCTCAGCACGCTCCATCTGGCCGCCGATAAACACAACAGCCTCCTGGTTCTTAAGGCTGGCCAGTTGCACAGTGAGCTCTGGAGGAAGGAGCATGCATTTTTCAGCGGCTGAAAGGTCATCCTTATCGGTCATGCGCATAAACACCTTTGTATCTGCGCAGTAAAGAAGGTCGTCTGGGGCCGCAGAGATCGAGTGGTCGGTGAAGATAATAACAAAGTTGTCCTTCCTGCTGCTTCTTGCGGCATCAAGGATTGACGGTTCGGAGATGGTTGAACCTCTGATGGCGGCAGACCGATAAGTCCGGTGAATTTCCTCGTATATGAACACAGTCTTTCCCAGAATCCCGGCAGCGCTGAGAAACCAGGTGTAATTCAGGAGATAAATCTGCATCACAAGCTGGGCGACATTATCCATCCAGCTGACATCAAACACATTGACATGGCCGCATAAATCCTCCGGACGGTATCCGTAGCGGCAGTCCATGACCCGAGAGATTGTCGGCAGCAGGCTTCCAAGCCTGATCTGAACCACGTTTCTGTAGCGCCTGAGTTCGTCGTTTCCCCTGATATCCAGCTCCCCTATGGCGTGGCAAATCTCTTCGAAAGTCGCATGGCCCCCTCTCTGCCTGACAAGCTCGGGCTGTGTGAGATGGCGGCCGGCATTGCTTGCGATAACGTATCCGCCGTCGCCGATATAGGCGAATTCGGTGAAGGCCTTGAGCCATATTCCGAGCCACTGGTCGGATATCTCCACATTTTCAAGGGGATTAAAATGCATCGACTCCCTGGTGTAGACCCGCAGCTTGCCGGGCTCTATCATGGAGGGCAGGACAGAGGAGGCATCCCCTTCAATATCCACCCAGAAGACAGTAACATCATCATGCTCCTTGGCAATGCGGGCCACCTCCTTCATGCATAAAATGCTTTTGCCTGTTCCGGGAGCGCCGACCACAAGAACATGCGACCCGAGATAGAAGCGGATGTCGCCATTGCCTTCGGGAAAGGATGTTGTCCCAGATTGGTGAAGCAATAAGTAATCACCTATCATCCCCACAAGGTCACGGTCATCTGTGAAAAGAGCCCACTTCAGATATTTCTCAACCTCGGCTTTCTCTTTTTGCGGCAGGTCGGCGTTTTCCAGAAGTCTAAAAAGCTCGGCACGGGAATAAAACATGGGTTTGTCATTCATCATCTTCTTGCTCATCAAGAATGTCATAACCTGGGAAATCCCCTTTTGCGTCGTCAAAACTATCGTTCAGAAGTAGGGAACCTATCGACTCGGTTGGGGCAAGCTGAATCTGGCCAGCCGATAGCATGCCCTGAACACGCCTAAAAACATCGTTTGTCACGTCGTTGGCGAACTGGGAAGCCTCCTTCCTGATCCTCCTCGTCGTGAACAGGCCGAAGACCTTATGTACTTCCAGATAGTGTCGATAGGCTATCTCAAAGTTCTCGCGGGCATAATTATCGAGCTGCAAGGAAAGCTTGGCGACAGACTCATTCCAGAGGCGGACCTGCTCAATATACCGGATAAACGTGTCCATCCGTTTGATGGATTTTTCCGCTTCAATCTGCTCAACAGGCTTGAGTGACTCTAACCTCTTGATAAAGGCTTCCCATTGCTTCTCATTTATTTTACCGTTCTGTTCGATAATTTTTTCCGGCAGGCTGGACACCATCTCGGCAACAAACCGATAAATGTTTGCCTGCTGGTTTTTATCAATCCATTCCTCAAAATTGCTCATAGTTACCTCCTTTCTCATCACCAATCTAAAAACATTTCAATCATAAAGCCAACAATACAAGCGCCGATAACAAGGCACGGGAAAACTATAAGGAGAAATTGCATCATACCACCCCACCAATATCCATGAATCCCCCCGTAGACCCACACAGCACCAGGAACGATGGTAAGGAACAGGCCGAAAAGGAAGAGAAGAACAAGCCAATATCTCCATACGAGGAGGCGCATAAACAGCCCTGGTTTTTGTTGCTTTTCATTTTCCGGCACAAACATGTGTTTTCTCATGACACCCTCCTTAATCGAAAAGCATACCTAAACAGACTAGAGCCCCGAGCGGGCCAGCAAAAACAAGGGAAGAAGCGAGAAGGAGCAAAACAACCGTTAAGACGTCATCGGTGCCGTGGTCTGCCATAATAACTGCGGTAGCCATGCACCACAGCCCGAAGATTGCCGCAGCCAGACCGGCCAAGACAACAACGACGGCGAGAAGCACACGCCAGGGGGAACGCGAAGGGGCCCAATCGGCGAACTTTTCAAAATCGGATTGCTTTTTGGGTGGAATGAAAATATGATTAGGCATTCCTAACTCCCAAATTCCTTATACGTTTTTATGTGGTGAGTTTATTATCCCAGAGATACCAAGTCAAGGATAAGCTATTGATATCTCTATCTTTTTTTTATGGTGTTTAGGGGTCTTTATTGGACTTTGTTCGAGTTTATGGCAGTTCTTAGAACCTAGACGCTTACGCTCTTATTCTCCAAGGGAGTGTGTAAACAAATATGGAATTGTATATATTTAATTACGAGGACGATCTTGAAAAGACATTCATTGACTTCGGTATAAAAGAAGAAGAAAGAAAATATTGGTGGGAAAGATTAGAGCAGGATATCATTGACCGTACCTTCAAGAGAAATCCGAAATACGCAAAATATTTCAAATATGCGCATTATGCTGCATATGCTTGTGATGGTGCAGAAAGAATAATTGAAGACCTCTACCAAGGGGGATATAGGGGAAAACCGTTAGAGCGAAAGAGTCTTATAGAAATGCTTGAAACAAACAGAAAAAGGATCATTGACGAACTCCGAAAAACAATAAAACTTAGTAAGATGGCATAATGTATTCTGATTTCATAAAGGAAAAGTTGCCCGAGAGGTATATGGGGTTTATCGATGATGCCTTACGGGAAGAAGATTTTGATGTTGAACTAATGTGGCTGCGT